>DATIGG010000582.1:0-2511 GCA_035454825.1 Thermodesulfobacteriota bacterium
CTCCCACATCCCAGACTGGAGCTTCAATCTTTTCCTGCGCAAATACCATGACAGGAATAAACAAAATCAGCCACCCTACGATCAGCATCTTTCTCATTTTTTTACCCTCCTTAGAGATTTTTGGATAATACCTGAGGTTCATCTTAGGATCCTTTTTAATGATCGAAGCGGACAGGATCTAAAAAGCCAGCAGGGAAACTTTCATCCCACTGTGGCCTTCGTATTGGCATTTTCAAGACCTTTCTTTCCATAATCGCCACTTATGCGATAAGATCCGGTCCCATTTGGAATTAGCAAAAAGCGCGGGAAATCAATTGCCGATAATTTATTAAACCCATAAAACTATTTAATAAACTATTTTTTCCGGATAGCCTTCAACTGAAACGATAACCCTTAACAAGGTTTTCTATTCGTCCATTGGGAGAAATTTGTTGCTATTATCCTCTTTTTGATATAAGTTTCACCGTACAGACCGTGAAACTATTTGAGGAATAGCTCTAACCCTGGGAAAAATCCCTGGTTCCAACCTCGGCCGGCGGGTTTAAATGGTTGAAAATTCAAGACCTTCCATCCAGATTGACCTGAATGAATTCAAGCTCCACCTTCATCTCAAAGGCAAAACTCAATTAACCCTCCATTTCAACTCACCTTCCCGAAGATTTTATCTCTCCGTGATCGCCTTAGTCGTCAATGAGATGAAAGAATTGGGGAAAATCAAATCCATCCCCCTTCAGGAGCACCTTGACCTGCTTGCCCTGTTGAACGAAACCATAGGGGATGCGGCCGGATCATCTGAGAAGGAGAATCTGCTGCACAGAATTTACGCGAAGTGGAAGAACGCCCTCCCGAACCTGGAGGAGGCCCCGCTTTTCAAGGTACTGGGGAAGAAAAAGGAAGAGGGAGAGGGAGCAATCGGCAGGAGCTATACATTGAGCGATGCGGAAAAGGATGGGTGGGCGAATCTTTTTGAGTACATGGGGAGCAATGAGTTTGTCAGGCTTAAATTTGCCATAGATAAGATAGGCCTAAGTCTTGATGAAACTTCAATCATTTTCGGAGATTCTCGGGACGGTAAGGCGTGGGATCAATTCGTTGCCAGCCTGAAAAGGGACGCGGAGGAAAAATCTGAGGGTGGGGAAGAAATTCCGGTTCCCGAGCCGCCTGCAGTGCCTTTGTCTCCTCCCCAGGAACAAAAAATCGCCTGGTTTTCCCGGTATCGGTGGTTGATGCTAGCCGTCGTGATTGGGGTCGTGGCAGGGGTGATTTGGAGAATATATTTCAGCTCTGCCCCGATCGAGGTTGCATCCCTTGATCGAATGAAGTACCCCCTTTCGGAGAATCCTTCTATCGCCGTGCTCCCGTTCGTAAACATGAGCGGTGACAAGGAACAGGAGTATTTCAGCGATGGGTTGACGGAAGACTTAATTACGGATCTCTCCAAGATCTCCGGCCTTTTGGTGATTGCCGGCAAATCGACTTTCACTTATAAAGGGAAGCAGGTAAAAATCAAGCAGATTGCCGAAGAGCTGGGGGTGCGTTATGTGCTGGAAGGAAGCGTTCGCAGATCTGGCGACGAAATCCGCATCAATGCCCAGCTCATTGATGCTTTGGCTGGCCATCACCTATGGGCAGAACGATATGACGGCACAATGGGCAAGGTCTTTGCCTTGCAGGATCAGATCACCAAGAAGATCGTCTCTGTTCTGGCAGTGAAACTAACCGGGAATGAGAAGGAACGGGTCGCTAAGAAAGGGACTGACAATGTTGCGGCCTATGATGCATTCTTGAGGGGATACGTGCATTATTTGCGCTTCACGCCGGAAGATTCCGCGAAGGCAGTCGCTTCTTTCAAG
Source organism: Thermodesulfobacteriota bacterium (assembly GCA_035454825.1). Lineage (GTDB taxonomy): Bacteria > Desulfobacterota > BSN033 > BSN033 > UBA1163 > DATIGG01. Next base: position 1,854 of record DATIGG010000582.1, read on the forward strand.
AAGGCGATCGAGCTGGACCCGAATTACGGCAGGGCCTACGCCGGTTTGGCTGCGGTTTACTATGAAGTCTCAATGAACCATGCCCTGAATATAGGCCTGAAGATTTCCTGGCCTGAAACTCGGGCGCTCTCGATTCAATACCTGCAAAAGGCAACGGAGGACCCAATAACTCAGGCCGTCAAAGCGCGAATGTACCTCTTCAGGCGTCAGCATCAGGAGGCAATTTCAGAATTGGAACGGGGCCTCGCCCTCGATCCCAATGACCCTGTTTGCCTTTCATATATGGGATATGCTTTGACCTTGGCCGGCAAGCCGAAGAATGGAGTTGAGTTTATCAAGAAAGGGATGCGGCTTGATCCTAACAACCCGGCCCGGTATTTGCTTTTTCTGGGCGTAGCCCACTATTGCCTGGGGGACCTGGAAGAGGCGGTGAGTTTGGTCGAAAGAGCGTGTAGACTCAACCCGGAAAATGCACTCTCGTGGGCACTTTGGCTGGCATCTTTTTACGCCTCCGTCGGCCGTGATCAGGAAGCCCGGGCCGTGATTGAAGCTTCAAAAACCGAAACGACGAAGATTGCGGGGGTTAGTCCCTTCAGTCTGCGATATATCATGAATGGCGTACCTTTCAAGGATAGAGCCGTTGCCGAACGGGTTGCCG
>DATIGG010000583.1:0-8210 GCA_035454825.1 Thermodesulfobacteriota bacterium
CGTCAGGGTTTCCCCCATTGCGCAAGATTCCCCACTGCTGCCTCCCGTAGGAGTCTGGACCGTGTCTCAGTTCCAGTGTGGCTGGCCATCCTCTCAGACCAGCTAACCATCGTTGCCTTGGTAGGCCATTACCCTACCAACAAGCTAATGGTACGCGGGCCCATCCTTAAGTGATAGCTTGCACGCAGAGGCCATCTTTGATGCCAACGCCCAAAGACATTGGTATATCATTCGGTATTAGCCCCGCTTTCGCGGAGTTATCCCCAACTCAAGGGTAGGTTACCCACGCGTTACTCACCCGTGCGCCACTTTACTCTCCCAGTTGCCCGGGATTTCTCGTACGACTTGCATGTGTTAGGCACGCCGCCAGCGTTCGTTCTGAGCCAGGATCAAACTCTCCAGTTATAATCCTGATAAATAGAAACTATTCGTTGAACCCTAAAGCGGTAACCTCTATTCTATTGTCAAAGAGCAAGACAACAAGAAGCAAACTCACCTATTCTACTTTATATCATTAAGAAATGCTTTTTGTCAAGAGAAAAATCTTAAAGAACAAAAAAATTAAATCAGGCGAACAGCTTTCTAGTGTAACATATAACATCTTTTTGTCAAGCCGTTCTGGGTCATTTTTCCATAATTTTTATGCGATGGAATTTCTTCTTACCGGCCCTGAGTAAGATCTCGTCTTTACTGACAAAATCATTCAGGGTCACAAGATCATCGAATCGCTCGACCCTCTTTTTGTTGAGGTACCCTCCCCCCTGTTCAATCAACCTTCTTGCCTCTGACCCTGACGCACAGAGATGGGTCGCTTCAAAGAGTTTGAAGATAGGGATTCCCCGGAGAAGTTCTTCCCTTTTCATGCAGGTGGTCGGAATGGCATCTCCATCCGTTTCCTCGCTTGAGAAGAGGGCCCTTGATGCCATCCTTGCCTTTACGGCCTCTTCCTCTCCATGGACAATCTTTGTAGCTTCGTGGGCCAAGACTTCTTTGGCCCTTCTGACTTCCTCCCCCTCGAGGGTCCCATAATCTTTCACTTCTTCCATCGGCAGAAACGTGAAAAGGGCCAGGAATCGTTTCACATCCCGGTCATCCGTATTGATCCAGAATTGATAATATTCATAAGGGGAAGTGCGCTGCGGGTCTAACCAGACGGCTCCTTTTTCGGTCTTTCCCATCTTTCTTCCATCCGCCGTCATGATCAGAGGAAATGTGATTCCAAAGGCCTGCTTCCCTTCGAGGCGACGAATAAGATCGATCCCTGCCACGATATTACCCCACTGGTCGCCCCCTCCCATCTGAACCAGACAGTCATAATGTTTGAAGAGATACCAGAAGTCATAAGCCTGGAGCAATTGATAATTGAATTCAATAAAGGAGAGCCCCGTCTCCAGGCGGACCTTCACCGATTCCGCAGCCAGCATCCGGTTGACGCTAAAATGGACACCAATATCCCGGAGAAAATCGATATAATTGAGTTTGGTCAGCCAATCCGCATTATTTAAGAGAAGAGCCCGATCTTCTGAAAAATCTAAGAAAAAGGAGAATTGCTTCTTTTGCGCCTCGGCATTTTGACGGATCTCTTCGTGAGACAGGATCTGCCGCATCTCCTGCTTACCGCTTGGATCTCCCACCAATCCTGTTCCGCCACCCATCAGGGCAATGGGCCGGTGCCCATGCCTTTGCATGTGGGCAAGGGCCATGATCGGCACCAGGCTCCCGACATGAAAACTCGATGCTGTCGGATCGAAACCGATATAACAGGTCACTTTTCCTTCCAGGAGTTCGGGGATTTTCTTTTCATCCGTTGCCTGTTCAATAAATCCCCTCTCGTTAAAAACCTCATAAACGGTTTTATTTCCGATCTTGCTCATTCGTTTGCCTATCCCTATAAGGTAAACATCATTGCAAACTGCAAAATTAGCATTGATCAATTAGCAATGAATTAGAAGAGGCTAAATATACTCTTCTTCAATCTTTATTCCTGCTTTCACTGCCAATTGCTAATTTTGTCCCGCGAAGCGCGGGAGTAATTTTGCAATGACCTTTATCTACCCAGTGGAACTCTGATCCTCTGAATACTCCGAGATTGACCGGTTTCCTCCTCAATGTCAAGAATCACACCCTGAAGTTCGATCTCCTCGGTGGCGACGTCAAACTTCCAAGGGATTTGAGTCAAAAAACGATCCAGTGCGATCTGTCTTCGAATTCCGATCACGGACGCCAGGGGACCTGTCATTCCTACATCCGTGATATAAGCCGTGCCCCCACTCAAGATCCTCTCGTCACTGGTCTGGACATGGGTATGAGTTCCAAGGAGAGCGCTCACTTTCCCATTTAAAAACCAGGCCAAAGCCATCTTTTCAGATGTGGCCTCCGCATGAAAATCGACGACGATGATACGGGTCTCTGCTCTCAACTTTCCGGTCTCTTTTTCACCCGCACGAAAGGGACACTCAAGGTTTTTCATAAAGACCCTTCCCTCGAGATTGACAACACCCACCTTCTGACCGTTGCCCAGCTTAAAAAGACCTGCCCCCCTTCCGGGAACACCTTCCGGGTAATTGGCAGGCCTTAAAAGCCTTTCTTCTTCATCTAAGAAAGAAACAATCTCTTTTTTTGCCCAGATATGATTCCCGGATGTCAAAACATCGATCCCCAGATCTAAAAATTCTGAGGCGATCACGGGTGTGATTCCCATGCCTCCGGCCGCATTCTCGCCGTTAGCCACGGTAAAATCGATCCGATGATCAGCAAGGGTGCGCTCTAATAGACCCTCCAGGGCCTGCCGGCCTGCCTTCCCAACAATGTCCCCAATGAAAAGAATACGCATCCTTAGATCCCATAGCAAAATTATCAATTGGCAATGATCAATTAGCAGTAAAACAGTTATCTATAGAAAATGGCCCGGTGGCGACATTCAACGGGAGACATCATTGCAATTCGAAAAGTTGACATTGACTAACCGGCAATCCCTTGAGTCTTTCGTTTTTCATTGACAATTGCTAATTGACCATTTTGCATTGACCATTGATTATTTTGCAATGTCGACTGCTCGCATCTCCCGGATGACGGTCACTTTGATCTGTCCGGGGTAGGTCAGCTCTTTTTCAACCTTGCGAGCAATATCTTTGCAGAGGACCACCGAATCCTCATCCGAGATTCGATCCGGCTGAACCATGATCCGAATCTCTCTTCCCGCTTGGATGGCATAAGACTTCTCCACTCCCGGGAAAGAATGAGCGATCCTCTCCAGATCCTCCAATCGCTTCACATACGTCTCGAGCATCTCCCGTCTTGCCCCGGGCCGTGCCCCTGAAAGTGCATCCGCTGCTTCCACGATGACATCGAGGATAGCTTCCTGCTTTTCCTCTTCGTGGTGGGCAGCGATGGAATGAACCACAGCAGCGGATTCTCCATATTTCTTTGCCAATTCGGCTCCGATCTTGGCATGGGAACCTTCAATCTCATGATCCACAGCTTTCCCTATATCATGAAGGAGGCCTGCCCGCTTGGCCTGTTTTACATTGAGCCCCAGCTCACCTGCCATGATGCCGCTAAGAAAGGCAACCTCCAAGGAATGCTGGTAGACATTCTGGGCAAAACTCGTCCGGTATTTAAGCCGTCCGATCAGCTTGATGAGCTCCGGGTGCATCCCGTGGACGCCCACATCAAAGGTGGCCTGCTCCCCTGCCTCGCGGATCGCAACCTCCATCTCCTGTTCCACTTTTTGGACGATCTCCTCGATTCTTGCCGGATGGATTCTTCCGTCGCTGACCAGACGCTCCAATGCGACCCGGGCAATCTCTCTGCGGACAGGATTAAAACCAGAAAGGATCACGGCCTCCGGGGTATCATCGATAATGAGGTCTACTCCTGTGGCAGCTTCAAGGGCCCGAATATTCCGCCCCTCCCTCCCGATAATCCGTCCTTTCATCTCCTCGTTGGGCAAGTTAACCACGGATACGGTTCTCTCAGCCACATATTCTCCGGCATACCGCTGAATCGCGAGGCTGATAATCTCTTTCGATTTCTTATCGGCAATTTCTCTTGCTTCATCCTCTATTTTCTTGATCTTTTTGGCAGCCTCATGTTTCGCTTCGTTTTCCATGGTCTCCATGAGAAACCGTTTGGCCTCTTCAGCCGACATCCTTGCAATGCTCTCTAACTGGAGGCGCTCCTTCTCGATCAGGGCGGCCAGTTTCTTCTCCTGTTCCGAAACCGCTTTCTCCTGCTGGTTGAGAAACCTGTCCCTTCGGTTGATCTCCTCTTCCCTTGTCTCAATGAGCTCCACCTTTTTGTCCAGATGGGATTCCTTCTGTACGATTCTCCGTTCCAGGTTTTGCAGTTCCTGGCGTTTTTCCATCGTCTCCTTCTCAAATTTGGCATTCTCTTGATAGAACTTCTCCTTTGCTTTTAGAACGGCCTCTTTTTCGATGATTTCTGCCTTCTTTCCCGCTTCTTCAATCAGACGTTTCGCGGCCTCTTCAGCAGAGCCCATCTTCGCTTCAGAAAACCGCTTCCTTATTAGAAATCCAACCAGCCCTCCAAGGCACACAATGGCTAAAACAACAATAATGTACAAAGACATTTGCATGGTTAGCTGCAAAGGTAATTCACCTCCTTTCAGTCTCTCAACAGACAGTTTAGGATGGATTAAGACGGCAGAAAAATAAAGGAAAGGTTACGGGTCTAATGCAACCCTTGGGAAAGAAGAAATGAGGGAAGGTCCAATGGAAATAAGAGAAACACTTTTTTATTACCGTGAGATCCAAAGGGCGCTCTTGGAAAGGGTCCTACTTTTTGTTTCCGGCTCATCAAAAGACCTTTGAAAGGGATGAAAGAATAGGATCCATCGTTTTCGGATACCATAGAATATATCCCTCTTTCTTCCCGATTCCTCCAAGGACCAAAAAGGTCCAATAGGATCTCAATCAATTTCCAAATGGCAAATAGTCTTAATCTCATTTTCTTCTCATCCCGGGCTCTTAGCCCGTCTTTCCCACTTTCCCACCTAAATCCTTATCCGTGAACAATCGTGCTGGCTTTCAATCCCTCCGGGACAAATCTAAGCTTTGATCGGCACGGGAATATCATTCCGTGACGATCCCTTTCTCTGACTCCTTACCGCTAATGTTCAAGTTAATTTTTTTGACCAAATCTTTTGATTTTCTCTCGACCTCCTGAAGAAGGGCGAGCCTTTTCTCTCTTTCCTTGACCAAATCGTCCGCAATGTTAAGGGCTGTTAAAATGGCCACATTGAGGGTTGAAACGCTTTTCGTATTCTTAATCACCTCGTCCATCTTCTCATTCACATACCGTGCTACGCTTTGGATATGTTCCTCGGCAGCATCGGTTTTCACAGTATAGGTTTGGCCAAATACCTTGATTTCAACCAATCGCTCTTTTTCCATCTCTGCCTCAATCCACTCAAGCCCTGTATGGCCTCAAGTCTTGCATAGAGATAAAAGGTTTGTTGCATTACATAAATCAACCCTTCGGCTCTCCGGCCTAAAGACCGGAGGTTGACTTCGGCATGAGCCCTCGGTCTGAGCTCGGGCCGAAGGCTCAGCCGAACCCTCAGGATTGATCCTGAGCGCGCCTTCCGCTCTGAAGAGTGGGGTTTGGCCGCAGTCGAAGGATCAAAAATCCATCCCTTTCAACCGAAGAAGGAGCTGGTCGATCCGTGTCTTCACCTTTTCCTTGTCCTGAGAAAGGATCTCCAATCTTTTTTCGAGGCTTCGTCCTTTTTCCCTCTCCTGATCAAGGACCACCACCAATTCATCCTTTTCTTTCTTGACCTCCTGATATTTGGCCAGGAGTTTACCGACCATCTCCTCCAACTTTACGAGGGCGCCCCGATCCTCTTCCTGCGGTATCTCTTCCATGTCTTCTACTTTCTAATGCCTCATGCCCGAAGGTCACCCTCGAACCGTGAAAATCGATACCCCCCACTTCCCCCCCCCCTTAATTTAAGGGGGTATGAAGGGGGGGTTAAGGTTACGGCAAGGAAGCCCGTTTCGTTTAGTGTCAAGGGCTCACGTCAAGTTCTTAGGACCAACACCTTAGCCGAACGACGATACGGGCATCGTTACCATTACCCTTGGACAAAAGCTATTTTCTAACTAATGATAGTTTTCGTTGCGTCAAAAGTCAACCCCAATGAAAATCATCATTGCAAGTTGCAAAATTTTCAATGATCTCCATTTAAGCAGCGTTCAGCAGATAGGATTCCATGAACTCCGTAATGTCTCCATCCATCACCCGATCCACATCATGGATGACCTTGTTCGTACGGTGGTCCTTGACCATCTTGTAGGGATGCATGATATAGGAGCGAATCTGACTGCCCCAGGCGATCTCCTTTTTGGAGCTATGGAGTTCTTCCATCTTCTCTTCCTTTTCTTCCATCTCCTTTTCATAAAGGCGGGCCTTCAGGATCTTGAGGGCCAACGCTTTATTCTTATGCTGGGATCGTTCATTCTGACACTGGACGACGATCCCGGTTGGGAGATGGGTAATTCTTACCGCAGAATCCGTCTTGTTGACGTGTTGCCCCCCTGCCCCGCTGGACCGGTAGGTATCGATCTTCAGATCCTTCTCGTCAATGGCAATCACGATATCGTCCGGCACTTCAGGGATGACAAAAACCGAAGCAAAGGACGTGTGGCGTCTGGCGCCGGCATCAAAGGGTGAGACCCGAACAAGTCGGTGGATTCCTGTCTCAGCCTTTAGATATCCAAACGCATAAGACCCATTCACCGTAAACGTCACATTCTTGAGGCCGGCTTCCTCGCCAGCGAGAATGTCGATGATCTCGGTCTGAAAGCCTCTCCTTTCAGCCCACCGGAGATACATCCTGAGGAGCATCTCGGACCAGTCCTGAGCCTCCGTCCCGCCCGCCCCCGCATTGATGCTGACGATGGCGTTTCTCGAATCATGCTCCCCTCCGAGCATCCGCTGAAATTCCATCTGCTTGATGGTTTCTTCACTCTTTTGGATCTTTTTTAAGAGCTCCTGGGCTTCCTGTTCGTCTTTCTGCTCCTCGATCAACTGGAGAAGAATATTCATCTCCTCCAGCTCCTTCTGTTCCTGCTTCCAGGAAGAAAGAGTTTCAAGAAGAACAGCCCGCTCTTTCAGAATTTTCTGATTTTCCCCATTGGAATCCCAAAAATTCGGGTCGGCCATCATCTTCCCAATCTCGTCTAATCTCTTCTCCTTGTCTTCAACGTCAAAGATACCCTCGAAGGATTTCAAGCCGATGGCTCAATTCTTCTATTCGACCTTTTAACTCAACCAACATAGAAACCACCTTCCTTTTCAATTTTAACAAATAAAATAACACATATTCATAAAAAGATAAACATCTGAGGATAACATTTTGATATAACAAGTCTTTACAGGCAGAACGCAGCGATCAACCTGATCCTCCCCATGGATAAACTGAATAGCTATTGGAATTCTCCCAATCCGAAAAATACAGTCTTTTCCTCCGTAAAATACTGTACCCACCCTATTCATTTAAGTGACTTCTTGGATTAACCTGTGTCTGAAGGTCAAATTCATTACAGACAGGAGGATACCATGCGAAAAATGACGTTTCTCGGGGTTTTGGTTCTTTTCGTCGTGTTTTTTACCACCATAGTCCATGCCGCTGACACGGTCACGGTCAAAGGAGAAGTCATTGACACCTATTGCTACACCCTCATGGGCGCAAAGGGTGAAAGCCATCGTCAATGCGCCATCGACTGCGTCAAAGCCGGAATTCCGGCTGGACTGCTCGAGGAGGGTACCAACAAGGTCTACGTCTTGCTGCCCAACAAGGACAAGGCTGGTCTTCCTAAAGAGGTCCTTGAAAAGATGGCACAAAAGGTTACCATCACTGGCAAGGTTTATGCCAAGGGTGGGTCCCAGTTCCTGACGGTTGAATCGATCAAGTGAGATTAGATAGAAAATAAGGTCTCGTCTAACGGTCACGGCAACGATGCCCGTATCGTCATTCGGTAATGTCCCTCGTCCCTTCGACAAGCTCAGGGCGGTGAGCGTGGTCGGACCGCTTAAGAAGTTTACGTAACCGTCTCACCCTCAACGAAACGGGCTTCGTAACCGTAACCTAATTAATCGGAGTTTTCAGCGTTTGCGTGTGATGACAATTTGTTGTGGGCATTATGTTAGAAACCCTTCTCCCAGGAGTGCAGCACCTTCAGAAT
>DATIGG010000584.1:0-3071 GCA_035454825.1 Thermodesulfobacteriota bacterium
CGGCGATTTCCAAGGCTGTTATTGGATCTGCCTCTGGAGTACCGGGTCCTCAATGGTCCTTATGCCCATGGAGGCCTTACCGTAAACGCAAGTGAAGCAGGCCTGCGCATCCAGTCCATTAAGAATATTCCTGTGGGCGCAAAACTGTTTACCCTTGTCTTGTTTCCCAAGGGGTTTGAATTGACGAGCTTTGAGGTCCTGGCAGAGGTGATTTGGAAGGATCTCCACCGTGAGGAGGACTGGGAAGGTTTCCATTACGGATTAAACATCATTGAGATCTTAGAAGAAGACCGGAAAAAACTGAAGCAGCTCCTCGGTGGCCAATCTTATCCTCAGGAAGCGCTGAGATCCTCCTGCTCTTTCTTATCGGACCTTTCCCCGCACAATGGAGGCGAACACCCCAGCAATACAGAGAAAAGCAAAAATGACAAAGGCCACTTTGATACTCGTTAATAAGAGGGGATAATATTCAGGCCTGATCTGGATCCTTCCCATATAAATCGAAAAGATAATCATCACCGTTCCCATGCTCAGCATCATGCCGATCACCCGCATGGTTCCGAGCGTGCCTGAGGCCACCCCATAAAATTTCTTATCAATAGAGCTCATGACTGCGTTGGTGTTGGGGGAGGAGAAAAGGGCAAAACCGAAACCCAGCAGCATGAGGCTCGCAATGATAAAGGGGACTGTCGTGTCTTGGGTCAAGAACGTGAGGAAAAAGAGGCCCGCTGCGGTCAAGGCCATCCCCATGGAAGCGACAATACGGGGTTCGATCCTGTCTGAGAGTCTGCCGGCAAAGGGCGAAAAGATGGCCTGGATGACGGGTTGGGAGATCAGAATCGTTCCTGCTTTCGGCGGACTAAACCCCTTGGTATATTGAAGATAAAAGCTTAACAAAAAACTGACGGCAAAGGTTGCGCTATAGTTGATCAAGGCAGCAAGGTTGGAGTATGCGAAGACTCTGTTCCGGCTGAAAAGATTGATGTCAAAAATAGGGCTTTCTATTTTCATTTCGTACCGGATAAACCCGAGAATTCCTAAAAAACCTATCCCCCCAAGAAGGATCCCTGATTTCGCAGGCAGCAGTGAGATACCATAGATCATCACTGCCAGCGATAGACCGTAGAGCATGGAGCCCTTGATATCAAATCTCTCTCCCTGAGCTTCGGCCCACTCCCCCTTTAATTTCCAAGAGGCGAAACCGATGACCATGAGTCCCAAAGGGATATGGATCCAGAAAATACTTCTCCAGCCAAGATACTGGGTGAGGAGTCCACCCAGGAAAGGTCCCAAAGAGAGCCCTGAATAGGTTGCGGCCACATTGATGCCTAAGGCCTTGCCTCTCTCATTGGCTGGGAAAACAGAGATCAGAATGGCCACCGATGTGCCAAAAACCATGGAGGATCCGATCCCTTGAAAGCCTCGGAATGCGATTAACCACATGGCCGAAGTGGAGAGGGTCGTCAGAAGGCAAGAAAAGGTGTAAAGGGTCACTCCCCAGAAAAAAATCTTCTTCCTTCCAAGGATATCAGAGATCCTTCCGAAAGGGACAAGAAAGATCGCCGTAGAGAGAAGATACGCGGTGGCCACCCAGCCAAGCAATACCGCATCCATGGCGAATTCCTCACCAATGGAGGGAAGGGCAACATTGATTGAAGATCCCATAAAAGGGATGAGAAAAGAGGGTAACGTGGTTATCAGAAGAACGGTCTTCCTTCCTGAGGGCAAGGATGATTCCATGGCTGTTATTATACAATTTCCTTTGACGAAACATCCATCCTGCGGCGTTGACTTTTTGAAAGTCAAGGACTATTGTATTGAATAGAAGATACGAAGGAGAGGAGCGTGTATGTTCCAATTCATGAGATCCATTCTCTCCAAAATGGATGCGGATTACGGGGATATCCGTTATGAGATCAAGCGGGAGGCGGTGATCGCCTTTCATGGAAGAGAGCTGACCCAGATTGGCTCCAACTCGACGGACGGTTACGTTTTGAGGGCGCTGAAGAGGGGAGGACTTTCTTCCATGGCCTTTACACGGGAGAAGGACGCGGAGCGAGCCCTTCGAACCGTAGACGAAAATGCGCTGCTCATCGCTCAACATATTAAAGAACCGGTCCGGCTCGCAGAAGCGGAGATCATCCAGGATACCTTTCTGCCAGAACTCGAGGAAGATCCACGACAGGTCTCCATGGATGAAAAACTCGAGCTGACCCGGAGATATAACGATCTTCCACTGGGATATGATGGTATCGCGACCACGGTTACAGGGTACTCGGAAGTCATCCGGGAGAAATATTTTCTCAGTACGGAAGGAACCGAAGTGCGGGAGGATCTGGTTACGACCCGGCTTTCCTGCTCAATTACGAGCAAGGATGGAAACCTGATCCAGAATGTCCGTCTGGGACTGGGAGGCAGCCAGGGCTTTTCGAATCTGAGAAACCAGGAAGCTGAATTCGAAAAAAAGACCTCCATCAGCCTTGACCTTCTAAAGGCAGAGCCCGTTGAAGGAAGGATGGTGAACGTGATCCTGAATCCGAGCCTGGCAGGCGTCTTTACCCATGAGGCCTTTGGCCATTTTTCAGAAGCGGACCTGATCGAAGACTCTCCGAGCTTAAGGGAAAAGATGAAGATCGGAGAAAAGTTTGGAAACGAGCACCTCAGCATCATTGATGATTCAACCCGGCCCGGGCAACTGGGCTTTTATAAATATGACGACGAAGGCGTTTCAGCGAGACCGGTCAGACTCCTGGAGAAGGGGGTTCTCAGGGGACGGCTCCATTCGAGAAGGACCGCAGCGGCCTTTGGAGAGCCCTTGAGCGGTCACTGTGTTGCCGAGGACTATCGCTACGCCCCGATCATCCGGATGGGGAATATCTTCATCGAACCCGGGTCTGACTCCTTCAACGACCTTCTGGGGATACTGGGGGATGGACTCTATCTCTTGGATTCGATGGGAGGAGAGACGAGCGGAGAAAATTTCACCTTCGGAGCCCAGTATGGGTATGTGGTTAAGAATGGCCAGCCGGGAAGGATGATCCGCGATATCAATATCTCTGGAAACCTTTTTC
>DATIGG010000585.1:0-10674 GCA_035454825.1 Thermodesulfobacteriota bacterium
GAGGTTAGGAAAGGGAGATTCACAATCTTTAGCCCTGCCTTCGAGAATCGTGGAACGATCCCCAAAAAATATGGCTGTGAGGGCGATAATATGAATCCACCCCTCAAGATGGAGAACGTTCCTTCGGAGGCGAAATCAATGGCTCTGATCTTCGATGATCAGGATGCACCGAGGGGTAGCTATGTCCACTGGATCCTGTGGAACATTGATCCCAGAACAGGAGAGATCAAGGAAAACTCTTTTCCGCAAGGCGCGGTCCAGGGAATGAATGATTTCAAAAAGAACAATTACGGGGGTCCCTGTCCGCCGACCCGGCCTCACCGGTATGTCTTTAACGTCTTTGCCCTGGATATCGTCCTGAACCTAATTTTCAATGCTGCCAAGCCGGATCTCGAACGGGCAATGGAAGGACACATCATCAGCCAGGCCCAACTGAGAGGAACCTACAAAAGAAAATAATCATTTCTTGACCGGATCATTGGAATGCTGGATGATTGGAATGAACCTGCGCCAAACCGGTAATAGTCTTTTCAATGAAGCCGACCCCGAGGCCCTGAGCGAACTCTAATAATCCCTTCCTCCCTGCGATCTCTATCTACATATTCCACCTCGTAATTGTATTGAATGGTCTCGGTGAAAAGCACGCTCATCGTCCCTCCGGCAGGACGTAATGAATCACTTGTCACAAAGCATTTGCGGGGATCTATATTCCTATTCAGCCTCCACCCGATCGCCTTTGAACTAATCTTCTCGCAGTCTGTCCCCTGACCGAATTTTATCTTGACTTCGCTTTGCGACTGATTAATCCATGTGACTCTTGTGCCCCTATCAACTTCAAGCTGATCGGGATCGACCTGTGTTTTCACCTCGCCCTTATCCCAACTCCCATGGATACTAATCGTCCGTTCGACAGGGGGGACGCCTTGGGCTACCACCATTCCTTGATTGACCAGTGACAGGCCAATGATGAGGATTAAAATATTCCCCATCAAGAAGATTTCTTTCCTGATCACTTCGTACCCCTCCTTTAATAATGAAATGATAAGCGCTCGCCTTCGGTTAGATTGAATTATCGTTCCGATGTTCGTCGGGATCTTGAGATCACGAAGGGCTGTCTCAAACATGACTGACAGGCATCGTAATGCAAAGCTAATGGGGACGGCATAGAGAAATAACCGAGGGATTACTTCTCAGCGCTTCGGCGTTTCACCTGATTTCGATTTCTTCGGGGACGACTCATCAAAATACGGCAAAAGGCGATCTTTTCTCAATAACAGGTTATTCTCAATAACTTCGTCTACGCCACTTGCCGTTATGGCAAACTCTCCTGTATCCAGTCGCTGGATCCAGCCTTTTTCTTTGAGATACCAGATATGAAACTCCATCTCCTTTTCTGGAAGGCCAACCACCCCTTCTAACTCAACGATCCCAACTCCAGGTTTAATGGAATCCCGTCTGCGCACAAAATAAAGTATCAAGAGAATGGCTTGGTATATTTTTCTCTCCCACTCAGCGCTCCCGGATTCCGGAGCACTGGAAAAGATATCACTTTGATAAGCAGTCGCTGCCTTATGATTGTCATCATAGGCTGCCCGCTTTTCTGGGTCGGAGAGAACCCGATAGGCCTCAACGAGGATTTCAAATTTGCTGGCATCGCCCGTCTGTTCATTATCCGGATGATATCTCTTTGCCAGTAACCGATAAGCCCGTTCTATTATTTCCCGGTCTGCTCTTGGATTTACCTGGAGGACTTCATAATAGTCCGTAGCAGGCGTTTCTTTTCCCATTGGTCTTAATTCCTCTCCATTATTTTTGGCTTCCGGGAATCAAATTACAAAGAGAGAATTTGAATGATTCCTCAAAGCCTATCTCTTAAGCAATTTTGTTTCATCTTAGTGCACGTATTGTACCATTAACCGACAAATTTTAAAATGGTTCGGGTTTTTGATTACATCTGCCTCAGACCATCTTCGCTTACAGTGAGAGGCGTGAAAGGAAAAGACCTCACGAAGTCATAAAATGCCGAAAACGTGCCGAAATTTGTCAATTATACCCATTTTGGTCGTTAGAAGCTTAAAAATACAATAAAGTTTCAATAGCATATGAATTCTAAGCAAATGGCATGGTATTTGCTTAATAGCACTATGGTAAAAGTAAAACTTCGCTTTTCATGCTGGAGCCTAAACAAAGATGGTGTATTGGTTATCCCGTTTAACAGCCTGGTTAAATAGCATCACTCTTGGAAATGATCAGGAATTAATCTGGGGGTTCTTAATGTTATTAGGCCTTTTGGGGTTTGGTATCGTGGTTCTTATCCTAATCTCCCATAGAAAGCCCGAAGAGAGTCTGTCGTAAGATACGGCGTGTATCCTTGCTTGGCCCTTATTCCTCGTATGAATTCATACCCCCTGTCGTGAAAGATGTTAATCACCCTTTCTAATAAAGCTTCCTTACCCACAGTCCGAATAACCACAGTAACATTTGACGCAGCCCTCTTCAAAGAGAAGAGGGCCCCCGCATTCAGGGCAAGCCCCTCTCTGAAAGACTGAAAAAACTGGTTTTGTTGAAAGGTTCATGAGAAGGGGTTGGGAACTATCACCAGGATTTCCTTCTTTGTCACGGGTTACTTCTCTTTTGGGAGTCTTCTTTTGGAGATGCCATTCGACGGCTTTGCCAATCGCATCGGCACAGGAGAGGATCTTTCCCTGTTGATGCCAGACCGGCATGTGGCAACTGATCCCTTTGAGCTGTCGGATCACTGTTTCTGGCTCAATCCCGGATCGGAACGATAGAGAGACCAGGCGGCCGATCGCCTCGGACTGGGAGGCAGCACACCCCCCTGCCTTCCCTATCTGATTAAAGATCTCAAAGAGATTTCCTTCTTCATCCTCGTTTACGGTAACATAGAGGTTCCCACAGCCTGTCCGGATCTTCCGGGTGGAGCCACGAATCACCTCCTGGCGCTCCTTGGGTCCTCTCTCCGTCTCAGGTTCTATTTCCCTGTATTCCAGTTTCTCCTGAGTCGGAGAAATTACGCCTTTATAAAGGACTTGCTGTAGCCGACTCCGGTCCCGGTAGATGGTGACCCCTTTGCAACCGAGTTCGTAGGCCAATCGATAGACCTTTTCCACATCCTCCATCGTGGCATCATGGCCGAAGTTGACCGTCTTCGAGACGGCATTGTCAGTATACTTCTGAAAGGCCGCTTGCATCCGGATATGGTCTTCCGGAGAGATATCGTGGGCCGTGACAAAGAGCCTTTTAATCCGTTCGGGAACCTCTGCCCCGTTTTCGATATGCCCTGTCTCTGCGATCTTTTTCAGGAGAGATTCCGAATAAAACCCATCCCGCTTCGCCATGGCCTCAAAAAGGGGATTGACCTCTACGAGCTCTTTGCCATCCAAGACATGCCGTTTAAAGGCAAGGGCAAAGATCGGCTCAATGCCCGAAGAGGCCCCTGCGATAATGGAGATGGTCCCGGTAGGTGCAATCGTGGTCACCGTGGCATTGCGCATTATATCCCACCGGTTCTTCAGGATACTTCGATCAAAATTTGGAAAGGATCCCCGCTTTAAAGCCAGTTCCCTGGAGGCCTTTCTCCCCTGCTCATGGATAAAGGCCATCACCCGCTCCGCCTCTTTCAGGGCCTCCGGATCATTATAGGGGATTCCCAGTTGAACGAGGAGGTCGGCAAAGCCCATCACTCCCAAACCGATCTTCCGGTTTGCCTTGGTCATGGCCTCAATCTGAGGCAGGGTATACTGATTCATATCGATGACATTATCCAGAAAATGGACGGCCCTTTCCGTTGTTGCGCCGAGCCTCTCCCAGTCGATCGCCCCGGCCTTCGCCATATTGGCAAGGTTGATGGAACCAAGGTTGCATGACTCGTAGGGAAGCAGGGGTTGCTCTCCGCAGGGATTGGTGCTTTCGATTTCGCCCAATTCGGGCGTTGGGTTGTCACGATTGATCCGATCGATGAAGATGATTCCGGGATCCCCATTCTTCCAGGCATAATAGACGATCTTATCGAAAACCTCCCGGGCGCTAATAAACCGAACAACCTCCCTGGTTCTCGGATTCCGGAGGGCATAGTTATTCCCCTTGGCTACGGCCTCCATAAATTCTTCCGTGAGGGCCACCGAGATGTTAAAGTTGTTAAAATAGGAGTCTTCCTCCTTGCACTGGATGAAACCAAGAATATCGGGATGATCGACCCGCAGGATGCCCATATTGGCCCCTCTCCGGGTTCCTCCCTGTTTGACCGTCTCTGTCGCCGTATCAAAAACCTTCATGAAGGAGACCGGTCCGCTCGAAATGCCCTGGGTCGACCCCACGACGTCATTTCGAGGCCTGATCCTGGAAAAAGAGAATCCGGTTCCTCCTCCACTCTTCTGGATCAGGGCCATCTGCTTGACAGCATCAAAAATCTCCTCCATGGAATCTCCAACAGGAAGGACGAAACAGGCAGAAAGTTGCTGGAGTTCTCTCCCCGCATTCATCAGGGTGGGAGAATTGGGCATGAAATCGAGAGAACTGATCAGGACGAAGAAGGTCTCCTCCGTTCCGGTAATATTCTTACCGTTGTAATTGAGATCTGCCTGGGCAATATTCCGTGCCACCCGGCGAAACAACTCCTCGGGTGTCTCAATGACCTCTCCCTGAGAGTCTTTTTTGAGGTATCGTTTTTTGAGAACGGTTAAGGCGTTCTGTGTAAGCTGTGCCACCTGCATTTTCTTCCTCCGTCACAAAATATAGGACTAAACAAGGAATTTAGCACAATATTTGGTGTTGTCAAGGGGAATTTAGAGGAATTTAGAAAAAATTTGTAACCCCCTCAGTCTTAGGACTGGAACAGATTATCTCCCCTCCGAAACCTTGAAAAGCGGATCATTGGCAACAGGGCAATCTGCCCTTCCAGCCGGCTGTGCGCGATTCGGTTGCTCTTTATTGAACTCATGAAAAGACACGGGCCTTTATCGCAGAGAAAGAGGCTCTTTCCCAGCCAGGCGGATGGCCGCACGGGCAAGAAGAAGAAGGACGTCAAAATAGGGAACAGACAGGTCGCGTTGACTCAAGGCAAGAGGAATCTCTGTGCAGCCGGCCACAATCCCCAGGGCTCCCCGGAAGATGAGGCTTTGGGCGGCAGCAACAAGATCATCCGTAATTGCTTTTCTCGGCCGATCCGCCTGACTGTTCTTAACATCGTAGATGGCGGCCATGAGCCGTTCCTGGATCTTATCCTCGCAAACAATGGTTTCGATTCCATCTTCTCCCAGTCTTTTTTGAAAAAGACCGTTGCGAACCGTACCGGTGGTACCCAGCAACCCCACCACTTTGATTTCGGGATGATCACGGGAAAGGGCCTCGGCCACCACGTCAAAAATAGAGACCAAGGGGAGGGTGATCTGTTGTCGTATCTCCTCTTGGTAAAAATGTGCCGACACACAGGGCATGATGATGAAATCGGCGCCCGCTTGCTGCAACGTCCTGCATCCTTGAACCAACAGCGGCAAGGGAGAAGCCCCTTGACCGAGAATGGCTGCTGTTCGGTCAGGCACCTTGGAGTTTGAATCAATAATGACCCGCAGATGGTCTTGATCCTTTCCGGCCGGAGTATTCCTTATGATTTTTTCAAAGCAGCCCAAGGTTGCCTCCGGCCCCATGCCGCCGAGTATGCCGATGACCTTCTCTGCCAACTCCCCCTCCCCTCTGAGCCGGGTCTCAGACCAGGATCTGGCTCAGGAATGCCTTTGTGCGTTCGCTCTTTGGGTTAGCAAAAAAACTCTCGTCCGTTCCCCTTTCGACGATTTTGCCTTCATCAATGAAGATGATTTCATCGGCTACTTCCCGGGCAAAGCCCATCTCGTGGGTGACCACGATCATGGTCATCCCTTCTTTGGCCAGGTCGATCATGACATCGAGCACCTCCTTGATCATTTCAGGATCCAAAGCAGAGGTGGGTTCATCAAAGAGCATGTAGTCCGGATCCATAGCGAGGCTGCGGGCAATGGCCACCCGCTGCTGCTGCCCGCCGGAGAGGTTCGCCGGGTATTCCATTGCTTTTTCAGGAATGCCCACACGTTCAAGAAGTGCAAGAGCCCTCTTTTCGGCTTCCTTCTTAGACTTTTTCAGTACCTTCATGGGAGCCCGGGTCATGTTGAGCAGGACCGTCATAGGAGGGTAAAGCTCGAACTTCTGAAAAACCATGCCGATCTTCCGACGTACCTTGTAAAGGTTCGTTTTGGGGTCGCTTAATGAGATACCCTCCACGGTGATCTCACCCTTCTGGTAAGGCTCCAGGCCGTTGACGCACCGAAGGAGCGTACTCTTTCCGGAACCGCTGGGGCCACAGATGACTACGGTTTGGCCCCGGTCGATGGTCTCGTTGATGCCGTTCAGGACTTGGAAGTCACCGTACCACTTGCTCACGTTCTTGATTTCTATCATAGGATATTGGCCTCTCGACTCTTAATCTCATAGTAACGGCTGATGCGAGAACCGGCAAAACAGACGACAAAGAAAAGCGCGGCAACAAAGCTGTAAAGCTGGAGGGAGCGCACCTCCATGCTGTCGACGATGGTGGTTCTGCGAACTAACTCCTGAAGTCCGATGACGTAAGCCAGGCTGGTATCCTGAAAGGTGATGATGCTTTGAGTGATCATGCTGGGGAGCATCCGCCGGATGGCGAGGGGCACGAGGATGTAACGAGCCGTCTGAGTGTAGGTAAGAGCGGTTGAGTAAGCAGCGCTTACCAGATCACGGCTGATGGACTGAAAGCCTGCCCTAAAAATCTCTCCGAAATAGGTGGCTTCAAAGACCACAAAGGAAATGGCCGCAGAGATGAAAGGATTCAGAGGTTTACCGACCAGGATGGGCATGATAAAGTAGAACCAGAAGATAACCAGGATGAGGGGGATGTTTCGGATAAAGTTCACGTAAAGGGTGACACTGTGATACACCCAACGGTTCTTGGAGATCCGCCCAAGACCTACCAAGATACCTAAGAAGATTCCTCCTGCAAGCGCGCAGATCGCCAATTCAATGTTTATCAGAAATCCCTTCAAAAGGTAGGGGAGGTTTTTGACGATCGCATCAAACAAATTATCTGCCTACCAGTCCGTGAATCCGGAATTTTTTCTCAATGTAACTCATGATCTTTACCACCGTCATTCCCAGAACAAGGTAGACAAACATGGCTCCCGTCGTAGCCTCCAACCCGTGAAATGTATCCGAATCGATCTTGTAGCTCATGAAAGTAGTCTCGGCCACGCCGATGGTCATGGCCACCGAAGAGTTCTTGAAGATCGTGAGGAATTCCGTCGTCAGGGGCGGAAGGATAAGGCGCAACGCATGGGGAATCATGATGTACCAGTACATCTGCCACTGAGTCATGCCTGTGGACAGAGCTGCCTGGTATTGGCCTTGGCCGATGGAGGCAAATCCAGCCCTCACGTGCTCAGCCACGCGGCTTGCTGTGTAAAGCCCCAGGCCGAAAATTGCAGCGTAATAATTCAACCCGGAGATGGCGTTGATCTTGAACTGAAGGGTCTTGCCGAAGATCATGGGACCGGCATAGAACCAGAAGAAGAGTTGGACAAGGAAGGGAACATTCCGAAAGATTTCCACGTAGATCGTGCTCACCCGGCGCAACAGCTTCCATGGCGCAGCACGCATCGTGCCGACAAAAATTCCCAAAAAAAGAGCAATGATCCATGCGAGAAGCCCTAACTGCAAAGTCAGCCATATCCCCTGCAGCATCCATTCTCCGTATGGCTCACGCCACAGCACGCTCCAGTCAAACTTATAGGCCAGTCCCATTCCTTATTATTCCTCTTACAATTGACAATCAAATCTCTTCCCATGTCCGGGGAAGACGAAAAGGCCGGAATCCGGCCTTTTCCCGAGAGCAGGGAGCACCCATCGCATAAGAGTCTGTCGAGGCCGGCGTCTCTTCATATGACTGAGGCAAACATCCTGAATGCTCCGCCTCTTGTCTTGGGATGACTGTACTTATTGCTTCTTCCACCAATCCTCCTTCATGGGGTAGACAATGAGTTTCAGGTAGTCTTTGTAAGCCTGAGACATGGGAATCGGGGTCTGTCCTTTAGGTCCCATCCACTTGTCATAAAGCTCATAGAATTTACCCGTCTTGATCGCCCAAAGGATGGTATTGTTGACGAAATCCCTGAATTTCGAATTGTTCTCTCGCATCAGATACCCGTAAGGCTCATAGGCGATGGCGAAATCCGTTGTCCGCCAGGCACCCGGATTTTCGTCTTTGGAAGCAAGACCCATCAGAAGGCTTCGATCCGTGGCGTAGGCATCGATTTTACCGGTTTTGAGACTGAGGAACCCCTGGGCATGTCCCTCAACGGTGACGATCTCTTTGGGTTTGTACTCTCCGGCCTTGGCTTGATCCTCCATGGCTTTGAGGTTTGTCGTTCCCTGAGCGCCCCCCAGCCGTTTACCGGTCAGATCTTTCTTGGTCTTGATGGGACTATTCTTGGGTACAAGAAAGGCCGTCTCGGAGAAGAAGAAAGTCAGACTGAAGTCCACCACATCTTCCCGTTCCTGCGTGTAGGTCGTGGATCCCATCTCCACATCAATCGTTCCGTTGGTGATCATGGGGATGCGGGTTTTTGTGGTAATGGTAACCGGCTCTATTTCGATCTTCTTGCCGAAATGTTTAGAGAGGTTTTCAACAAGGAGCTGGGCCATGTCCACGGAGAAACCTATCTGCTTTCCCACCTTCGGGTCTATGAAAGCAAAGGGGATAGAATCCTCCCTGAAACCTATTTTGATCTTTCCGGTCTTCTCGATCTGATCCATGGTCTGGTCAGCTCGGGTTGGTCCAGCAATGAAAGAAAGCA
Source organism: Thermodesulfobacteriota bacterium (assembly GCA_035454825.1). GTDB lineage: Bacteria > Desulfobacterota > BSN033 > BSN033 > UBA1163 > DATIGG01. Next base: position 8,874 of record DATIGG010000585.1, read on the forward strand.
TCCAAACAACCGCTAACGCTGTGAAAAAAAACTTTTTCATCGTCTTTCTCCTTTCTTGGTATAATCCTCAGGTAAATAATACATATTATACCTGATTACTAAGATTATTTTAGATTACGAAGATTAAATCACTGTAATCTGTTTCCTAAATCTTTGTAATCAGACATCCCGTTCTTTACTCTTTATAGGATGTCTTTCTTATCAATGATAAGAACTTGCTTGGGATGAGTTGAATATATAAAAACAGAAGTGGAATGTCAAGAGCAAAAAGACCCTTGAGGATTACTCGCCGGAGCGGCGATCAGAAAAGCCCGGGGAAAAATGAATAAGGCCTCTTTCCCTCTCCCGGACAGGGAAAGGGGATGGTTCGACAGGCCGCCATGAACCCGCAAGTATTCCGGTTAAACCTGAACCTCAAGGGGAAGAATGGCCCTATCCTTCAATCTGACATAACCTCGATGGGTAATTCTTAACTGGGGAATGGCCGATGATCCGAGAGTATCAAGCGTGAGAACAGGTCTTTCCCATAGGACCCCATTCTTCCGTAATGCGTTTTCAATCTGCTTCATCTCCTCTCGCATGACCGTCATCGGCTTGAGGGAAATGACGCCGCAGAGGGATGCAGGAAACTCTGCGATAACTTCCTTCCCAATAGCGTACACCGCTCCGCCACCGATCTCCTGTAGCCTCTCGATCACGGTCTTCATCGAGATCGCATCGCATCCCGCCACCATCAGATCAGTGGTATCCCAAGCCATCGTTGAACCCAGAGCGCCCTTCTGAAGGCCAAGCCCCTTGAGAAACCCTACGAAAGACCCCTTCTCACCCACGCGATTGAGAGCGAGAATCGGAATGACGTCTGTCGATGCCTCCGGATCTTCGAGGTCAACGATCCTCTCCTTGGTCACCAGCCGGGAAACGAGCTCCATCACCCTAACTTTCCCTTTCGACGGAATGGATGGAAAAGGTTGATCCTGAAGGGTCACGGTGTGAAACATCTCATCCGGGAAAAAAACCTTCCTCGGTTCTACTGTGGCGCTGCCCTCTCTGAAAATAATCCTTCCCTCACACATCACCAGTTGAGGAGAATATTCCTCGAGAGAAGGAATGATGACGATATCCGCCATCTTTCCAGGAGAAAGAGACCCGACGAGGTGATCGAGGCGGAAATGCTCTGCCACATTGAGGGTAACCATCTGATAGGCAATTTCCGGGGGTACCCCGATCTTCAGGGCCCTTCTCAGGGCGGCATCCAGATAACCTTCCTCCAGAAAACCTTGCGGATCCATCCCGTCGGTGGAGAGGATGAGCCTTCTAAAATCGATCTTCTGATCGAATATTCCTTTGATGGCATCCAGTTCCTTTCGAATGGCTCCTTCCCGGATCATCACCCAACAACCCACTCTGAGCCTTTCGATCACCTCCTCTTCTGTGATGGGTTCGTGACAGGAGGATATTCCAAAACCGAAATAGGCCTGGAGCTTTCTTTCGGTTGCTCCTGCACTATGTCCTTCAACCCTTTTGCCGAGGTCGAGAGCCATCGAGGCCAGTTCTCTCACCCTCTCTCCCTGATACCCTTCCAGAAAGAGATTGCCCCAGTATATTTCCCCTACACCCAGGCAGTTCGGATCTTTTAACAGAGGGAGAAGCTCTTCATTAGAGGGAGCCTTGATTTCTTCAACCGCTGTAAGCCCACACAAGGAGGGAAGGACATAAAAAAATCGGATGGGCTGCCCCTCTAGCCCTTTCACGAAATACTCGATCCCTTCTTTCCCGGCGATTGTTGCGAGCTCAATCGCCT
>DATIGG010000586.1:0-6544 GCA_035454825.1 Thermodesulfobacteriota bacterium
GGCTTCACCCAGTCCAGCCTTCCGCCATGGACATCAAGCAGGTAAAAGCTCAGTATGGCGGGAGGATTTGCCTTCTCGGGAATATCGACCTCGACTACACTCTCACTCTCGGGACACCCGAAGAGGTGGACAAGGAAGTCAAGGAGAGGATCGCCGTTGCAGGACAGGGAGGTGGTTACATTATTACGAGCGCCAATAGTCTGCCCGATTATTGCAAGACGGAGAATGTATGGGCCATGTCTCGCGCCATTCAGAAGCACGGGAAATACCCATTGGATCCGAATCTGTTGAAATAGGACTGAAATCCGAAATAAATTTTACATGACAGGTTCGTCACCCGGAACGATGAAAATCCCCTTTCGCCCCACGAAGGTGTGTAGGAATTGAATTTGAGCCCCGCTTCTAGCGAGGTGAAAACCGGGGTCCAGTCAGTTCGTAAGACCCTGAAACACTGGATTCCGGCTTTCGCCTGAATGACGTGAAAAAGAACCGAATCGATTTTTTCACACCTTGCCTTTCCTAAAGAGGGGAAAATATCTTATCATATTTTTATGAAGTACCTTGTGATTGCCTGCAACATCATGAAGGATGAATTGCTGCAGTTTGAGAGTAACGGAATCTCTTTTGTTTTTCTGGAGCAATCCCTCCACCGAACCCCGCAAAAGATGAGTCCGATCATTCAGGAAGAGATCGACAAGGCTCAGCAGCACGATTGGGGCTACATCATCCTGAGCTACGGCCTTTGCAGTAATGGGATCGTGGGAATCAAGGTGAAACGTCAGCCCATTGTTATCCCACGGGTTCATGACTGTATTGCCCTGTTCTTGGGTTCCCATGAAAGGTATATGGAAGAACAGACCAAAGAACCGGGGACCTATTATTTGACAAAAGGCTGGATCGATGAAGGAAAATCTCCACTTGGAACCCTGCACGAATATTCCGAACGCCACGGGAAGGAGACGGCCGAATGGGTAATCAGGGAAGAATTGAAGAATTATACGAGGATCGCCCTGGTTGATGTCGGTCTGCAGTTAACAGAATCTCACCGGGAGCATGCCCGAGAAAATGCCCGGTTTCTCAATCTGAGATATGAAGAAATCAAAGGATCCCTCGAATTTTTCCAGAGGATGCTTCACGGGGACTGGGATAAAGGGTTTCTTATTCTCAACCCCGGCGAAGAAGTTACCCAAGAGATGTTTTTTTAAGCAGGATGTTTCCCTATTTGTTCAATTGAAATAACAATTGCTTCAGTTCTTCTTTCACTTCTTGCCCCTGTTTTTTCAGGGGTGGCCTTGGGTCTCCGCCGAAATAGCCTGCCAGATCCATTGCCATTTTTAGTCCCCCAATTCCATACTTTGTCGTGACTCCTTTGGCAAGGGGGGTCAGCCTAAACTGTAATTGCTTTGCCTCATCCAACTTCTTTTTCATATAGAGATGATGAATCTGGACGCACTCCCCAGGGACAGCATTGGCGACAGCCAGGATCCCCCCTACAGCTCCGACACAGAGGGCAGGGAAGAAGACAGGGGCAGAGCCTACGAAGATGGCAAATCCCTCTTGAGAGAGGTGGATGATCTCGCTGAGCTGGCCGATATTTCCTGAACTGTCTTTGATCCCGACAATGTTGGGATGTTCGGAAAGCCTGGCCACCAGTTCAGGCTCCATATTGATCCCGGTAAATTGAGGAACATTATAAAGGAGGATTCCGATTCGGGATTTCTCAGCAACAGCAATGAAATGGTCATGCAGGACCTGGGGTTTCATCGATCCCTTGAAATAGGAGGGCGTGACGACCAAGGCACAGTCCGCCCCCATCTTTGCTGACTGGTTTGTAAACTGAATCGTCTCTTGAGTCGACTCCATCCCTGTTCCGACCATCATGAGCTTCGATGCCGGGATTGATTCCCGGGAGGCTTCAATCACTCCAATTTTTTCCTTTTCGTTCAGGTAGACCGCTTCTCCGTTCGATCCAAGGACAAGATAGCCAGAGAGCCCTGTCTGGTTCCATTTTTGAAAGTTTTCTTTCAATCTGTCCAGAGCCACCTCTCCATCCTGAAAAGGTGTAGTAATTGGAGGCAACACACCGCTGAGTTTCATGATACATGCTCCTTCCTTAGTCAGAAAATAGGTTTCGTCAAAGGGCAACGGCAACGATGCCCGTATCGTCCTTCGGTAACGTTCTTCGTCTTAAGAGTTTTACGTAACCGTCGGACCCTAAACGCAACAGGCTTCGTAACCCCAGCCTTAACCTCGCCGCCCTGGGCATGGGGCATTACTTAGAAAATGACCTCTCCCGGACGGGAGAGAACCTCCAACAAATTAACACGAAGCCCGGCGGATGGTCAAATGATGTTTTCTCTTGACATTTCTGGTAAATCCTTTAATTTAATAAGAAATAACTATATACTTAAAGCGTTAGGAGAAAACTATTGGTTGAAGAACGCATCAAGGACGCCACAAAAATCTTGAATCTTCTCAGATCCATGTCAGATTACCAGCCCCACTTTGAGATCCATGGAAATTACCGACTCATCGACGATGGCGTGCGGCCGGAAGCTACCATCATGCTTCGAGCCAATGGCAAAGAGATGCATGAGGCAGACACCGGGGCAGGACCTGTGGATGCTCTTGCAAAGGTTTTGAAAAAATCCCTTAAATCGATCTTCCCGGAGGTGGATCAGATACAATTGATCGATTTTAGCTCCAGGATCTTCGATCCAGGGGCGGGGACTGCAGCCAGTGTCGAAGTGGAGATTCTCTTCAGCAACGGGAAGGATGCATGGAGGGTCCGGGCCTTCTCGGAAAATATTAATAAGGCGTCCTTTCTGGCCCTGGTCGACGGGTTTGAATACGGGATTCTCGTTTCCAAGGAGCAGACAGGAGGGAAGATAGAATAAAAGAATATTGGTTCTTCCGGCTTTTGTGTGGGTGTTTTCCCCCTCTTAAGAGTAATCCCCCTCTATCCCACCCTTAATTTAAGGGGAGATGAAGGGGGGTTAAGGGGAGGTTATCCACTCAATACCCGACGAACCAAAGTATTCAACTTCGCAGAAGAGGTGCATGATATGGATCGTCAAAAAATCGAGGAAGTCGTTTTGGAGAAGGCAAAGGAGGGGAAAATTCCTTGTGCCGTCTGTTTTAAGATTGCCGAAGAGGCTGGAATCTCAAAAAGAGAAATGGGCAAGATTCTGAACGAGAGGAAGATCAAAGTCGGTCAGTGCCAGTTGGGCTGTTTCGAGTGATGAGATTTCTGAAAAAGTCCAGAAATCTCTGATTGCGGCGATTCTTAGCCGATTACACCGATTGGAAATGTGTTGAAAATAGAGAAAAATCTGTGTAATCGTTTTCTGAAATCTGTGTAATCAGAGAGCGGGAATTAGTTTTTCAGAGCTCTCGTGATTTTTTGTTGACAGGATTTATTGAATATACTAAAGTCAGGTTAATTCACCCAGAAAGGAGGTGGGAAAACTTCACGGAAAGGATGGTGGGGGGAAAACAATTCCTTATTTCACATGGGGAGTTAAACCCAGGGAGGTGAAAGCATGAATTCAGTCATTATTCTCATTATCGGGTTCATTGTTTTTTTCGTTGGTTATCGTATCTATGCCAGATACATCGACACGAAAATTGTCAAGTCTGACCCCAAGAGAGCCACTCCAGCCAAGATGTACATGGATGGAGTGGAGTTCATGCCTACCAGTAAGAACATCCTCTTCGGTTACCAGTTTAAATCCATTGCCGGTGCGGCGCCAATCATCGGGCCGATCATTGCCATTCAGTGGGGGTGGCTTCCTGCCCTGCTTTGGATCCTGGCTGGGGCATTTTTTATCGGTTGGGTACAGGACTATTCCAGTGCCATGGTTGCGATGCGAAACGAAGGGGCCTCCTTCGGAGGGTTGAGCCACAAATTAATTTCGCCTAAGGCGAGGGTCATCCTCCTCTCCTTTATCTATTTTTACCTCCTTCTGATCGCCGGTGCATTTGGTAATGTTGTTGTGAGCACAGCCATAGGACTTAAGGCCGCTCCCATGGCATGGCTCTTCATGACCATTGGCGGGATTCTCGCCGGTCAGATGATCTATCGCTGGAGAAAGGATATCGTCCTGACTACGATTGTCACGGTAGTGATTGCTTTGCTTGGGATCGTGCTGGGGACCCTTGCCCCTTCCAATCGGATCATTGGAGAGACCCTGGCCAATAGTCGATTCGTGTGGGCGTTGGCGGCATTTGTCTTCTGCTATTTCGCCTCTGTGTTGCCCATCTGGAGGTTTGCGCTTCCCATCAACTACGTGGCCTCTTATATCGTTTTCCTGGGTCTCTTCTTCGGGATCATTGGGGTGTTGATTCTCCATCCCGATTTTACGCTTCCGGCTTATACTGGTTTTTCCATCAGGATTGGTCCCCTGTGGCCCATTTTGTTTGTGACCATTGCCTGTGGGGCTATCTCAGGATGGCATAGCATCGTTTCGAGTTCAGGGACAGCCCGTCAGCTCGAAAGCGAAGTGGATGCCCGACCCGTAGGAGGCGGGGTCATGTTTGTGGAGATGATGCTTGCCATATTTGCCTTAATTATTGCCGGAACGATCGCCTCTTCCGCCGAATACGGGGCCGCAATTGCAAAGGGTCCTGGAGCGATCTTTGCAGGGGGCGTATCTAAGTTCTTAGGTGCCATAGGACTTCCAGCAGAATATGGCCGGGCTTATGGTAGCGTGATGATGGTTGTCTTAGCCGTTACGATCATGCAACTGGTCATCCGGTTTATGAGAGTCGCCACTTCAGAATTGTTAGGCGATGTGAGCCCCGTCTTTAAAAATGCCCATATCGGAACCGTTGTCGCAAGCCTCCTGGGAATGATCCTCGTTCTGACAGGATGGTGGCAATACCTGTGGGTCCTGTTCGGAGGAGCCAATCAATTGATGGCATCCATGGCCTTGATGTTGGTAACGGCATGGCTCATGTCAGAGGGAAAGCCCGCTGCCTGGACCTTTTATCCGATGATCTTCATGTTCATCACTACGGTGGCCGCCCTCATTTACACCTCTTATAGTTTGCTGGGCAAGGTTCTCACGGGGGCGGTGAAAGGAGAAGCTTTGGTAGGGAACACCCTTATGGGTTTGGTAGGGTTCTTCCTGGTCATTGCGGCCCTATTGTTAGCCGTGGAAGGAGTGAAGGCCTTTAACCGTTATCGGGCCATGAAGGGACAACCCGCACCGGCAAAAGCAAAGGCCTAAAATGGCAATAGGCAATAGGCTGTAGGTTAAAACTGCAAGAATTATTGGGTCCGTTCGCCTCTCTCTTACTGGCAGGGCGGGTGGACCCAAAATTTTTTTGTTGTACTGAGTTTTCTTGCTGATGTGTAAGATATAAAAATTACCAAGGAGAGTTGTTATGTCAGCAGAGGAGAAGAAGAAAAAGGGGGGAGTATTCCAGGCGGTGAAAGAATTTGTCTATGGAGTGGCAGCCCACGACTCCGCGCGGTTTGCCCTGAAGACAAGGGCGAGTATGGAGCACCTTTTTATTCTCATCACGATGGGAGACATGCTGGGTGTTCCGATCCTGCCTCCTTACTATTCGCTGCGATTATTGCCTTATGTTGTGCCTCAGATTTCCACTTGGAAGCGGAGGATGTTAAGGGAAAAAGACTTGACTGATGCGCTTGCGTAAGATCAGTTCGGAGTAATGAGTTCGGAGTTTTTGAGTAAATCAGCATTAACTAATCTTTGACCCAAGACTCCGAACTATGAACTCCGAACTCCGAACTTATGACTTGAAGAAGGGGGTGATTCCTATTTCCTTAGTAGACATCTTTGATAAATATCCGGATCGACGCTACATCATGTTCGGTGGAAAAGGAGGATTGGGGAAGACCACATTTTCCGCAGCTGCGGCTTACTACCTGGCCAAAAAGGGGAAAAAAGTCCTGGTCTTTTCCGTAGATCCGCAGGCTTCGCTCACCGATATCTTTAAGAAAGATATCTTTGGCAAGGGGCCTACAGAGATCATGCCCAATCTCTATGCTCAGGAGATCGATGCCGATCATCGGGTAAAAGAGTATCAGCAGGAAATCCGCCAGAAGATCCTTGATATGTACGGGATGGATAAGATCCCGGAGGAGATTGATAGTTACATCCAGGCGGCTGCCGCAGAGCCTGCCATGGAAGAGAGCGCCATTTTTGACGAAGTGGTCGATATCGTCATCACAGGCGGTTATGACTATTACATCTATGACCTCGTCCCATTGGGTCATGCCCTCTACTATCTCAGCATGGCATCGGTCTATGATGCCTGGATCGACAAGATCACAAAACTCCGTGAGCAGATGAGGGAGTACGATCAGGTGGCTGCCGTCATCCGGCGCGAGAAGGAGTTGGATGAGGATGCTATTTTAAACGAGCTCCTTTATATCAAGGACCGGATCAACAAATCTTCGAGCATCCTGACCGACAAACAGAAAACTGCCTTCTTCTTCGTCATAACAGCTGAGGAGATGATCATCAAGGACACTCTAAAAGCGGCAGAACTTTTTGCTAAGTTTGACGTTCCT
>DATIGG010000587.1:0-5152 GCA_035454825.1 Thermodesulfobacteriota bacterium
CGATGTCACGAGGCTCCGACAGGGCAGTGAGCTTTGTCCGGGCCTCGTCGCGGATGCCCTCCACGCCTCGAGTCAAGATCTTCGAGAAGTCCGGGGTCCAGTTTTGCGAGTGCCGCATGGGAGACGACGCAAAGACGACAACCGTCATCATGATCAGGTTGCTGGGGTCCGGGCCGTTGATCATGAACCGAGTTTCCTCCGGCAGTGACCGAAGGTAATTGGTGGCATAGTCCTTCCCCGCCCAGTAGGGTGTGAGGACCTCGTTGATAATCTTTGCGTCCTCATCTGTCACGGTGACTTCGCCGGGTTTCCCCTTGTTCTTGCGGAACATGTCCACCCCGGCGGGCATGACGCTGCCGTCAAGCTCGGGATAGACGATGCCCCAGCGGCCAAGCCACGTGTTGGGACGCCCGACAATGAGTTCATCCGGAAAGATCGCCACAGGCGATTTCTCGGCAAAGTGCTTCAGCGCCTTGGCCCAGCGGAGAACGAGAGGCTGGTTCTCGGTCTCCTTGAACGATTCGGTGAACAGGACCGCGCGATCCAATGTGACCCGCGGCGGTCCATACCCGCGGATGGCCTCGTACATCCTCAGAACCCGGTTGGTGACCGTCCCATGAACAACCTTTTTTCCGCTCTCAATGGCCTGTTCCTGTGCTGAGAGTGCTTGTGCGGTGTCCGCGCTCATAATTACCTCCTTGGTTTTCAAGTGCCTTCAGGCTGTTGATTCAGGATTGCCGATTGTTCGCCTTCTGTTCCGATGCCCAGAGCTCATAGGGGATTGCTTCAAAAAGAGAATTTGTTTTTTTCTCTCCCTGATCGTGAAGAAACCGTTCCCTGGTGAATTCACCGGTCCTCATTCCAAATCCTTATTGAGGCGCAACGCCTCAACCAGTTCAAACTGTTTTGTGTCTGAAACCTCATTGAAAGAGATCTCAGGCTTCTCTATGCAAAGGTCCATGGCATTCAAAATGCGTAAATACAGGTTGGATTGAATATGCCAATTCATTTCTTCTTTTGATTGCCATTGTTCCAGGTAAAGAATCAACCGACCTTCATCGCATTCTTCGTATATGCCACACCCTAAACACCCTCTCTTTAGCCGCACCTTTTCCGCCACGAACCGGAGAATGGACAGAATATGTTGTCGTTTCTCAAGGATCGGTTTTAGTTTCAGAAGAGAAATGATCATGGTTATGATTGTCTATCAAGATCGGTACCAATTTCTTTAGAAGGAAGGGAAGACAGGATAACCACTTGATATTGGAAATTTTTAGGCAAGGATCGGAGAGAACAGTAGCGGGAGATGTGCTCGTGGGAAAGGTCGGAATTCCGTCTTTAGGTCTGAATACCGTCCTTATTGCGACGGAGTGGTATGCCCAATTTTTTCATCTTGGTATAGAGTGTTGAAGGTTTCAGTTTTAGAATTTCCGCTGCCCCGTTGGGCCCTTTAATTCGCCAACCGGTCTTTTTCAGGGCCCTTAGGATGTGCTGGTATTCAGCTTCTTCCAGGCTGTGGATTGGGGAGGGTGTTTCAGCCATGTTTTTCGGCATCTCCAGGTTCAACTTATCACTACGACTGATGATGACCGCACGCTCAATGACATTCCTGAGTTCCCGGATGTTTCCGGGCCACCCATAGCGCTGTAGTGCCTCCATGGCTTTTTGAGGGACGGATTGAATTCTTTTGCCCATCTTCCTATTGAAGTCTTTGAGGAAGGCCCGGACCAGTAGAGGAACATCGTCCGGCCGTTCCCGCAGCGGAGGCATCTCGATGGGAAATACATTGAGCCGATAGTAGAGGTCTTCCCTGAAGGCTTTTTTCTTCACTTCTTCGGCAAGGTTTCGGTTTGTTGCGGCAATCATCCGCACATCGACCCGGATCGTTTTCGGGCTCCCCAGCCGTTCGAATTCTCCGGACTGCAGTATCCGCAACAATTTCGCCTGAACCTCCGCTGACAACTCTCCGACCTCGTCGAGAAAAAGGGTGGAACCGTCTGCCATTTCAAAACGGCCGATCTCTTTCGTCAGAGCGCTGGTGTAAGCACCTTTCTCACGACCGAACAATTCGCTTTCTATTAAAGTCGCCGGTAGAGCGGCACAGTCGACTCTGACCATCACCCGGTCTTTGCGCTTGCTTAGCCTGTGGATCGCCCGGGCAATCAATTCTTTTCCCGTCCCTGTCTCCCCAGTAATGAGGACCGTCGAGTCCATCGGTGCCACTTGTTTGGCCTGGGTCAGGACGTACCTTAGGGCGTCGCTCTGGCCGATGATCTCCTCATCTTCGAACAGTTGGTTGACCTCCTCCTGCAGGTAGATATTCTCCTTCCCGAGTCGCTCTTTAAGTTCCTCAATCTCACGCACATACTTCTTGAGCTGCTCGTCAGTGCGTTTCCGGACGAGCGCGTTGGCAAACACTTGGGCAATGAGCTGGAGGCCCTTCACGACCGTTTCCGGCCATTCCCTCTCCTCCCGCATGACAGCGAATGTCAAAAAGCCAAAGGGTGCCCCTCCTCCAATGGATAACGGAACTACCACAGTGGACTTGGTTCCGTACAGGCCGAAACTCTCCCGATCTCGGCCTGCTTCGGGTGGGAGGTTTGAGATTCTCGTAATCGTGACCGTCTCCCCAGCGAAGACTTTCTGCCCTGTCCAAGGGAAAAGATCTCTTGCGTTCGGCAGCTCGGGAACTTGTGGGCCTCCATGAGGCTGCTGAATATGCGTCAGTACCGCGGTTCCGGGCTCTCGCTCCACGATTTGCCATAGTACGGAGCGATCAAGGTCAAGGAATTCACAGATGCGGCGCTGGGCGTCTTCAATCTCGCTGTCTATCCGGTCAGCGGGCAGATTGACAAAGCGCGCTGAGGTTTCGGCCAGGAGCGTCTCGAATCTTAACCGTTCTTCCAATTCAGTGCGCAGGGTTTCAATTGATTCTTGCATTTGTCAAAGCCGCGGCCTCCAATCGCCTTCGCTTGTGTTGAAAACTATTTATTTGATTATAGTACCATTACCTCTGTCCCTAATCCACTTCGGCTTTCCATATTTTTACCATTTTCATTGCAGAGGTGTAAAGCGGAAAAGAAGACGATGGGTGGGTATCACACAATGACCGAAAAAAGCAAGATAGCTTGCCAAAACTTGCTTCCAGCAAAGAGAAGGATTGCCGGCAGGTATGGTGCTAAAATAGAAACCTTTTGAAAAGAGCTTCGTATCGTCCTCTGCTTAGCGAGTAGCACCCACAAAGCATTGGATCTACATAGCGTCGTGAGGTGATGATTTCCGCTGGAAAGAGGGTATAACGGCGTGCATTAGCGGCGCGGCCCCTCCGCGTCTGCCTGGATGCACTTGCTATGGGTTAAATGTCTTAATATTAATCGAAAAATCAAAATTCATTACGGACAAATTCATATTTCTCAATATAATTCTCAAGCATTTTATGGCCTTTATCCAATTCGCTCAAAACAAGCTTCTCTGACTGCTTAGGTCTAAGGACGTTATCCTTTGTGAGTACAGGTGCCCTGAATTCATCATTCCAAGGCACAATTTGAATACGTAAGGGATCAAAAGTATAATCAAGCCCAGGCCAGTCGAAATGACTTACAAATGTATCTGAAAGTAAGATCGAATACCTATAGATTCCGAAAAGCATTACAAAGCCTATAACCGTGGTTCTACCACGATTTAATGCAACATGAATTTTATGCAAGGGACGCCTATAGTCTGTCATAAATTTTGTGTGAATGAAATTTGAAGAGGCTAAATCTGATCCCTCACCGCCCTTTATATAATTCCTAACGACTTCGAGGGCAGAAGACAACATTTGGTCTTTTGGTATCCTGCTACATAAAAAACTATAGGCAATTTTTGAGATTGCCCTGCGGGTTAAGGTATCATCTATCGTGATTTTAAAATTTGCATCCACGGGTCTGGAATTACGCTCTTGAAAAGTCTTTTGATGTACAATATCAGGCATTTCATAACGTTGTTTCAAAGAAGCTTTAATTGTTTCCAGTTCTTTTTGAGTCCGGGCAGTGACGTCAGCGAAGTCAAGATTGTCACCATCTTTTGATTTGAAAATCACTGTGGGTGTTTTCCTTGAGAGGCTCTTTCCTGTAAAAACCAATCGGGTCTGTGTTGATGTTTCGGTAACGTCAAAAGGTTGTGGTTCTCCCCTTTCTCTTTTTATATTCAATAAAGTCCCAAGTTTCCCAAAATTGATTGATAGTACATCATCCAGTTCATGACCAAAAATATCATTACAATCCTTGCAATACAATCTTGCCTTAAGCCTTCCACCAATTGCTTGAGGTATTATATGTTCTGAAGTTAGTTCTCTTGTTAGTTTGCATGCGAAACATTGATCAACCATTAACCTGTTTCCTTCGCATAACGACAGAATTCACCGGTGACAAACTCGAAGCCCAGCGGAGAGTTTGGTGTCCAAGTGAAATGACTGGTTATGTTCTTATAGCCTGGATGTATAAATGTCTATGTAGGTTCCAGAACAGTTTGTTATATTCCCCCAACAGCATTCATAAATATAGGCGCGATGGCTGCCATCCCGTGTTACCCAAATGCATGGCTCGCCCGGGTGGTTTCCTTTCGCAGTTAAATGCGCTCGTGCCGTAAATGGTGTACCTGCTTCGGTTTCGAGATTAAGCGGCCCATTGGCTGCAAGATTATTCCGGGCATTGAGGAAAGTATTTGGATTATTGACCACTCCATCGTGGGCTGGCCTAGTTGGCCTTGGCATTGGGTTGACCTTTCATTTGATGTGTTTTCTTGGAACATAACAATTATTGTACTGCAATTTGCTAATTGTAAGAATCCTACCGATTTAGGTGCTCTTTGTCAATAAAAACTTGAAGATGGAATGCCCTTCTCGTAGGGGGGACAGCCTATTGTAATTGGATGGTCATCACGATTTTAGGATCTCCTGCCTTACGATAATATGTTAAAAATGACATGTTATATCGCGTGCCCGTAATTCCTCAAGGTTGTTATTCTGACCATCCGTGATTGAGGATTTCCACTCGAAACATTGCATAGATGATGCCCATACAGATCTGAAGAGTTTAGGAAGAAAGCAACGAGCCAACCGTCCAATATGTTGGGTGGTTTTGGACCCCCTAAAACCGAGAATATCTTGCCA
>DATIGG010000588.1:0-2948 GCA_035454825.1 Thermodesulfobacteriota bacterium
ACATAAAGTTGAGGGTCAGCCAGGACCAGTGTCCTACCTTCAGTGGGATGAGGCATTCTCTCTGCAATCGAAGGATAGAGTAATCCCTCTTTTTCCATCTCCTGGATCGGCTTTTTGCCGCTTTCCATCAACTTAAAGCCTTCCTCCTTCACCTGGTCGGCATTTTCCAATTGTTCCCGGGCAAACCGTCTTGAATGGCACCCTGTGCAAACCTTAATCATTTCCTCCCGTTTTTTTTGTTCCTCTTCCTTTGATATGGGGACCTCCTTCAAATCAACCACCTCGGAGCGTGTTCCTGCCGGCCCCCTCGCGATACCAAAACTGGAATTATGGGTCCCCTTCGGCATATGACAGGTAATGCAGCGAGGCGCCCGCTCGGGATTCTGGGTCATCTTGTAAATTGTTCCATGAAGGGAGGTTTCATACATCTCCTTATGAGGGTGATCAGGACCGAGGTGGCAAATTCCACAGGCGTCTGGATCTCTTGCCTCATGCAAAGAGAACCGATGAGAGGTATGACAGCTATTGCATCTCTTCTGGATACTGTGACAGCGTTCACAGAAGGCGGCTCGGATTTCTTGAGGAATGCCAAGATATTCTCCTTGAATGCGCATCCGATCAAACGCAATAGCATGGCGTCCCTTCTGAAACTCTGTCAATTGGTTCTTATGACACTCTCCACACTTTTCTGGAAAGACCATGGACTTTTGTTCGGAAGCGGCTTGGTGGTCGATATGGCAGGTGATACAATTGACTCCGTTCTTGGCATGTTTCGACTCTACCCAGGATTGAAAGAGGCCAGGGGTCCTTTCCTGGTGGCAGGAGATGCAGAACCCTACGTCAATCTCTTCTGCTTTTTTCGGAGCAGCGGCGCACATGGTGAGTAACGCGACAAGGATGAGGAGTGATAGCATTTTGATATAGATACTCATCTTTTGGGGCCTCATATCTTCAAATATTCCGTGATCTTAAAGGCTATTTAATGCTTGTGCTCGCTTCCCTTTTCAGCTTCCTGGGAATGGCCGTGGCCTCCTGCTTTTGCAGCAGCATCGTAAAGGACTTCGACATAATGAACGAAAGGCACATAAGCCTCTACGAATTCCCTGCCGGCACCCACATCATTCTTTTTGAAATCCTTTTTCTTCATGACCTCCTTGAATTTTTCGTGAAGCCCCTCATGTATTTTGTCTGTAAGGATTTTATAGAGGGGTTCCAATTTGCCATCGATAATCGCCTTATCTGCAGCAGGAATCGCAGGACCAAGGTCACGGCCAGCAGATTTAATGCCCGTGTAAGGTTCTCCTTCTCCAGCCCGGTGAATACGAACAAGGGTTTCAAAGAAATATATGTCTGCGAGTTCCTTTGCCTCTGGATTGATCTTCCTCACAGCCAGGGTTTTCTGGAAAGCCTTTTTCAGCTCTGCTTCATCTTTCTTTTGGACCCAGAAGAGAACGAGGTTTATGTCTCCAGTGTCTAATGCATTCTTGGCGGCACTAATCACAGGACCATCCATCCCATCACAGTGGGCAAAAAGGTTGTTTGGCCCTAAAAGGGTCAGGGTGAAATGAATTGCCAAAACGGCCAACGCGCTAAGAATGTTCTTCTTCATTGTCTTTTCCCTCCTTGATTATTTTGCTAAGAATCCAGAGCAAAAAAGCCTAACCTTGTGAAACCACCCATTCCCCACCTGGTCCCTCAAATGGAGGATTTAGTTTGCTCGAATGGCTTCCCTGAATAATTCCCAGTTCCTTTCTGAGTGTTTTAGAATGTCGAACTTTCCATCACTCAGAGACCAGAGGATTACTCCAGGCTGGATCAAACCCAGAAACATCAGGGCAACTGTCTTGGAATCGATATCGGAGCGAATTTGCCCCTTTTTTTGACCATCCCGAATAATCTGGTTCAACCCTTCAAGGTACCCGTTGATGATTCTATATACTTTCGTTTTTCTTTTTGAGTTCCCACTGAAAACGTCTTCAGTAAAAATAAGGCGCGGGATTGCTTGATTTTCCTTAAGAGTCCCGACATGACGCTTGAGAATCTGCTGAAGACGTCCCATGGATTCCGAAGTCTCTTTGCAAGTTGCTTTAATATTGGCCAAGAGCTTCTCCTGAATAAAATCGAGGATCATATCCAGAACGTCGTTCTTACTTTTGAAATGGCGGTATATGGCTGATGGGACGAGGCCGATCTTATTTGCGAGCGCAGCCATGTTGAGTCCTTTGAGACCTCGGCTCGCGATGAGATGCATGGCCGCTTCAATGATCTGTTCCCGCCTGACCTCTGTATTCAATTTTCCTCTTTTCACCATTCTCATTTGTGAATATATATTCACATTATATCCATAACATGGAAAATGTCAAGAAAGATTTGTCGAGATTTATCAAGAAACCTGATCTCTTTAAGAAGTTGGGAAGTAGAACCTTCCCGGTTTTATCTGGACAAGATCTCCTGAGAAATAATGCTGGAGTCTCCCGAAACATCGTTGTAAAATGAGTACCGGAATATGGAAGACAGGAGAGGAGAATGAAGGAAGAACTAAGGAAGACGCCGCTGAATGCATGGCATCGTGAACACGGCGGCCAGATCATTGAATTCGCAGGCTGGGAGATGCCCATTTCATATAAGCAGGGTATTATCAAAGAGCATTTGGGGACCAGGAGATATGGAGGGCTCTTCGATCTCTCACACATGGGCCGTTTTTCAATCTCCGCAAAGGATGCTGTTCCCTTTCTCCAGCATGTTTTGACGAATAATGTCCTCGCCCTCGACCCCGGGATGGCCCAGTATACGATGATTCCCAATGAAAAAGGGGGAGCCCTTGATGATGCCTATCTTTATCGACTGGATGAGGATGATACTGGGCCCCGTAACTATCTTCTTGTTGTCAATGCTGCTACCAGAGAGAAGGATTGGAATTGGTTTATGGAAGAAAAGAAGAAATTCCC
>DATIGG010000589.1:0-6353 GCA_035454825.1 Thermodesulfobacteriota bacterium
AGAACATCCTCAACCCGAGTATGATGATCAATCTCCATCTTGTACGAAAAGCGACCGCTTCCCTCTGGCAGATAATCCCTTAGCGTTGCAAATAATTTGACTTCAATCTGCATCGGCCTTCCCTCTTGAAGTGTTAGTGAAAGTGTCAGTGTCAGTGAACCCCCTAAATGCAGATAAGAGCCGGAATCCTGCTGGAGTTTATTCCGCTATGAAGCTAAACAATTTTTATCTTTCCCTGAAGCTCTCCAATGACTTCACCCACAATGGAAGCACCGGTATGGCTCTCCTCCCGAAGGGCCGCAACCATTTTCTCTGCTCCATCCGGAGGCAATGAAATCAGGAGCCCCCCTGAAGTCTGAGGATCATAGAGCAGATCGATCAGAATAGAATCAATGGCTGGAGACGCCTCGACTTTACAAGAAAAGAACTCACGATTGGAATAGGCCCCTCCTGGAATCAGCCCCATGGCTCCATATTCCAAGGCCTTTGTAAAAAATGGAATGCTTTTTGACTGGATCACGAATCCGACCTGACTGGCCAGTGCCATTTCGAGGGCATGGCCAATGAAACCGAACCCCGTAATATCTGTGCAGCCATGGGCACCTAAGGCTTCCATCCGTTCAGAGGCCTTTCGGTTGAGGGTCACCATGCTCTCGACCATCTTCTGAACGGCCTCTTCAGAGGCCGTCTCTCCTTTCAGAGCAGTGGCGATAACCCCTGTGCCCAGAGGTTTGGTTAAGACCAGTCGATCTCCCGGTCTGGCCTTGGCGTTGCTCAGAATCTTGTCGGGATGGACCGTTCCTGTCACGGCCAGACCATACTTGATTTCAGGGTCTTCAACCGTGTGCCCCCCGACCAGGGCAACCTCAGCCTCCTCCATCTTGGAAAGACCGCCCCGGAGAATCTCTCTCAAAATGGATGGGGAAAGGGTCTTGATGGGAAAGGCAACCAGGTTCAAGGCGGTAAGAGGCTTTCCTCCCATAGCATAGACATCACTGAGGGCATTGACCACCGCAATTTGGCCAAAGGTGAAAGGATCGTCCACAATGGGAGTGAAAAAATCGGCTGTTTGAACAAGAGCGATCTCATCGTTGAGGAGATAGACACCCGCGTCATCGGATGTCTCAAGTCCCACTAACACCCGGGGATTCTTGGGAAGGCTCAGCCCCTTCAGAACCTGATCCAGATCCTCTGGACCCACCTTCGAGGCTCAGCCGGCCTTTCTCACCTTGGAAGTCAACCGGATGCTTTCCATACATCCTCCACTCTAAGAGTTGGTCCAAAACCTTTTTTGATTGTAACGACCGGTTAAGTACAGGCCGGACTGGCAATCGGTCACAGAGGTCTTGTCAACTCCCTTTAGCATAACCCTTCTACATTCTAATAGGTCCTGGTGATAAGTCAAATCGAGGATGCCTCTTTCTTATTGCCTTAAGAAATTAAAATTGTTAGTATTATTGCTATTAAGACAAAGGAGGTGGGTAAAAATGTATAAGAAGATCCTGGTACCACTGGATGGATCGCCGCTGGCGGAGAGGGCCTTGTGTCAGGCGGAAGAACTGGCAAAGATCTTTGATGCTGAGATCACCCTCTTTCAGGTCGTCCACTTTATGCCCATCTACGGATCGCCCGAGCTTGTAGCCCCTTTGATTGTTGACGAAAAGCATAAAGAGTTCGCTGAAAAGTACCTGCTCAAGATCTCCAGGGAGATGGAGGGAAGGGGTATGAAGGTCAAGACGATCGTTAAGACGGGGCAACAGGTGGCCGTTGAAATCATCGACTTCGCAAAAGAGAAGGGGATCGACCTCATTGTCATGTGCACGCGGGGCAGATCGGGAATCTCCAGGTGGGTCTTGGGAAGCACTGCCCACAAGGTAGTGACCAGGGCTGAAACGCCTATTCTCCTCCTTCGTTAAAAAGGACCATCATCCATGGGAACCCTCCTTGTCGGACTCTACGTCGCCTGCGAATTGATCGCAAATGTGACGGCCTCTAAACCCGTCCAACTGGGAGGGATCATTGTCCCAGCAGCCATCTTCATTTATACCCTTACCTTCACTCTGATCGATCTCATCAACGAAACGTTCGGCAAACAGGGGGCCCGGAAGGTCATCCTCGTCGCTTTTGTCGCCAACCTGCTGCTTGCCGTGTATGCCCAATTCGCCGTAATCCTTCCTCCGGCCTCTTTTTATCAGGGACAAGAGGCCTTTTCAACCGTTTTGGGAAACACCCCTCGAATCGTCTTTGCCAGTCTGGTCGCTTATCTCCTCAGTTCGCTCGTGGATGCTGAAGTCTTTGCTTTCTGGAAATCCCACATTCGAGGACCGAAATGGGCCAGGGTTTTGATCAGCAATACCATTTCCACAGGGATCGACAGTATCGTTTTCATTACCCTCGCCTTTTCCGGACTCATGCCGGTGTGGGCCCTGATCAAAGGGCAATACCTCGTTAAAATGGCTGTCACGGTGGGCAGCCTCCCATTAATCTATCTGGTAAAAAGCAAGAAAAAATTCGGAGAACCCATCACGGCTTAAAGAACGTGGCTGACCGAAAAAAGAAGATGAAAAAGGAACACCTCCCTCTGATGACCGTCGTTTTCTTTACGTTCCTCTCCTTTTACCTCTTTTATCAAATCTTCTCTCCTTTCCTTCTCTCGATTCTCTGGGGGGTCGTGTTGGCGATCGCCTTCCATTCCCTCTTCCATAAACTTAAAAAACTTCTGAAACAGAGGGAAGGACTTTCCTCGCTGGTCATGACCTTTCTTGTCACTCTTGTCATCGTTTTACCGTTCACTCTTTTGTCATTCTCTCTGGCCCGTGAAGTGATCGACACCTATCATCGGTTAGAGGAGATGATCCGATCAGGCGAACTCCAGGGCTACCTGGAGCAGGTAAAAAGAGTTCCTCTCTTTCAATCGGCATTCGATCGATTGAGTCAAACTCTGGATCTCTCCCATTTTGACCCGGTCGATTTTCTATTAAAGAACGTCCAGCAGATCAGCACCTTCCTTTTCAATCGGGCCACCACAATCTTCAAAGGACTCTCCACCTTTCTCATCGGATTCTTCTTCAGTCTTCTCTCCCTTTACTACCTGTTTAAAGATGGTGATCGCCTCCTCGAAAAAATTAAAGAGATGTCTCCCATTCCTTCCGGAGAGAGGGATCTGTTTCTTCTCCGGTTTGAAGAGATGATCCATGCCACCTTTCGGGGGGGCATCCTCGTTGCGATCATTCAAGGCATTTTAGGAGGGTTATCCTTCTGGATTCTTGGGATTTCTTCCCCCATTCTCTGGGGCACAGGGATGGCCATTCTCTCCTTTATCCCGGTAGGCGGGACCGCCTTGGTTTGGGTCCCGGCCTCTCTCTTCCTCTGGATTCAGGGGGCTTGGGTGAAGGCATTCATCCTCTTGGGGATAGGAGTTTTTGTCATCAGCATGGTTGACAATATACTGCGGCCGGCGCTTATCAGTTCAAAAACGAATATCCATCCGCTCCTGCTTTTCTTCGCTGTCTTGGGGGGGATTCAAGCCTTTGGATTGATCGGGCTGTTGTTAGGTCCTTTAATTACCTCTCTCTGCCTGACGATCATTGAAATCTACATCCAGGGAATTAAGGAAGAGTAATTTTGTTTGGAGTTCGCAGTTCGGAGTAAAGAGCTAAGGTTACGGATTTTCGGTTTCGTGCATGCTTGAAACTCGAAAGCTACTCTCCCCAACGCGCAACTCGGGATTTGCAACTTGTTTTCGACGATTTTGGCTCCGAACTCCGAACTCAAAACTCCTAACTAAAGATTGGGGGCTTCAATAATTTCAACCTTAAATTCTTTGGCTTGGCTCAAAGGATCCCGAAAGACAACCATAAAGGGAGCCGCTTTACCCGACGAAACAACCCCCTCTTTTTCTGTCTGAGGTTTGATGACCATCTCCCCTTTAAAAAAAGCAGGGGGCTGACTTTTCAATTCTTGCCGGGAAAGGACCCGACCACAAATCGCGACTTTCTCAGCCAGCTTCATCTTGTCTTGATCAAAAATGAGGACCTTCACCTTGATCTGTTTTTTCGTGAAACGGGATTGATTGCTTACCTTTCCTTCGATAATAAAGACGGATATATCTCCAACTTTCTCCTCGTATCCGGTCAGGTCACTGATGGTGAGGCCTCCTTTCTCACTTCCCCATATCTTATTCAATACTTGTTTGATCTTTTGGCCGGGCGTCTCAAGATAGGGAGAAAGTTTCCCACCGGAGCCCACCTCTGCCCAGAGATAGTAAAGTCCAAAGGCCAGGAGAAGGAGGACAAAGAGAATAGCAAAAACAGGCGCAGGTCCTCTCCGCTCTCGCCTTCGAACCAATTCTTTGGGTTCAGAAGGCTTCAACTCGGCCTCCTCCCTCTCAGGAAAAACCTCTTCCATTTCTTCTTTCTCTTTCAGCCCCTTTTCTCCAAAGAGGAGTGCGTCCTCTTCTTGCTCCGGGGCTTCTGTCTCTGGAGGCATCGGTTTTTGCAGGGGCTCTTCCTCTTCTTTTTGAAGAGGCAGGAGTTCTTTTCTTTCTTCCTCCAGGCCTGGCACCGGGGCTGGCTCTTCACCGGGCATGATCAAATCCTCATGAAATTTCGCAAAGGATTCGAAATCCTCCATCACCTCTTCCTTGGTCTCGGGAGGAGGGACCACATAAAAGACATGCTGGCATCGCGAACAGCGAACCTTGACCCCCTTGGGTGGAATTCGAGAATCGTCCAAATTAAACTTGGTCAGGCAAGAAGCACAGGTGATGATCATAAGATACCCCTTTTCCGATTTTTAGCTATTATGGAGAAAGGATCAGGAAAAATCAAGAATAAAATAGGATCGCTAGGATCGCGATGGAGGGAGAATAAATGCAGGGGCGCTCCTTTGAACACCCCTGGGCGTTGAAATCAAAAAGAGAGAGGCTACTGACTCAATCGCTTCCTGAATTCTTCTGTCAGCAAGGGCAGGACCGTAAAGAGATCTCCGATCACGCCAAAGGTGGCGATCTTAAAGATGGGGGCCTCAGGGTCTTTGTTGATCGCAACGATGATGTCCGAAGTCTTCATCCCGGCCTGGTGCTGAATGGCACCGGAGATCCCTGCTGCGATGTAGATCTTTGGACGGACCGTGCGCCCCGTCTGCCCCACCTGGTGGTCATAAGAGATCCATCCGGAATCCACTGCAGCTCGGGAGGCGCCGACTGCGGCTTTTAGGGCTTCGGCCAATTCCCGGATCACCTTGAAGTTTTCAGCACTGCCAACCCCTCTCCCGCCCGAAACAATGATTTCGGCATCCACCAGATTGATCGCCTCTGCCCCACGAATGAAATCGAGAACCTTTGTCCTCACTTGATCCTCGGTCAGGGAGAGAGCATCCCGGATGACCTCTCCGTTTCTTGACTCATCTCTTGCAGGCATGGGGAAGACCTTGGGTCGCACGGTTGCCATTTGAGGCCGAAACTGGGGATAGTCAAGAATGACGGCCATGATGTTTCCGCCAAAAGCAGGGCGGGTCTGGCGGAGAAATTTCGTCTGCGGGTCAATATCAAGGCCTGTGCAGTCCGCTGTCAAACCCGTCTCCAGAGTGGTTGCCACGTTCCCGGCAAAATCCCGGCCCTGAGTGGTCGCACCAAAGAGGACGACCTCGGGTTTGTGCTTCCGGATCAGGGAAATGGCTCCCACTGCGAAGGGGTCCGTTCGATAGGTCTTGAGGAGGGGGCTCTCCATCACATAGACTTTCTCTGCCCCATGAGCAATCGTTTCCTTGATAAATCCTTCGGCCTGCTCACGATCGCTTAGGAGCATGCCGCAGAGCTGACAGCCCAAGTCATCAGCCAACTTCCTCCCTTGGCCCAAGAGTTCAAAGGAGACGCTTGAAATCTTTCCCCGTTCATGTTCAATAAATACCCAGACGTTCTTATAAGCGCTCGTATCGACCCCTCCCGCCTTCTCATCCTTCTCCAGGGTGATGGCACTGACCGGGCAGACATCGACGCAGGCTCCGCAAAACGTGCATTTCTCATCAACAACCGCCTTCCCTTCCGCCATGGACAAAGCCCCGAAGGGACAACTGGGGATACAAGCTTCACATCCGGTACAGGTCTCTTTGTCAATTAATAATTTAGCCATTCACTACTCCTCTATCTGATTCGGAATCCGTGTTTCGTGAATCGTGGTTCCTGGCCATTTCTTTTTTGGTTGGCCCACGAAACACGGGCGACGTTCCATGTCTTTTATTTTATAAGTTTCGACTCCATCAACTTTTCTACCAGAAGGGGAATGACTTCGCTCAATTCCCCCTTCAATACCTCGCCACCTCCCCTGGCCTCCGGTGTAAATATCTTACTCACC
>DATIGG010000590.1:0-6882 GCA_035454825.1 Thermodesulfobacteriota bacterium
TATCGACTGGATGAGGATGATACTGGGCCCCGTAACTATCTTCTTGTTGTCAATGCTGCTACCAGAGAGAAGGATTGGAATTGGTTTATGGAAGAAAAGAAGAAATTTCCTGATCTCATGATTGAGGACAAGACGAGCGAGATTGGTATGATCGCCTTGCAGGGTCCTGCAACCAAAGGTGTCTCAGAGAAGATTTTGAGACTTCCAGATCCCTGGAAAAATCGATTAAGAATTAGTTGCTTAGACGGAACCTGGGGCATGGTATCAAGGACAGGTTACACGGGCGAGCCCATCGGTATTGAACTTTTCATCCCTCGCGAAAAATTGGTATTTATTTGGGAAATGATCCTCTCAGAAGGTGCGCCAAGAGGGATTATCCCAGTGGGTCTTGGAGCCAGAGATTCCCTCCGGTTGGAAGCAGGTCTTGTCCTGCATGGACACGAGTTGGGCCTTGACACCGGAGGAAAGGAGATCCCTATTTATGCGATGCTGCCAGCAGCAAGGCTGACCGTTAGCCTCTCTCCTCTAAAAGGAGAATTCATCGGCAGGAAGGCTTTGAGGGCTCAATTCGAAGAGGTGAATGCAAGGGAGAATGGCCACCCTCTTCCCCCAAAAGAAGAGAGGATCGTTCCCAAAAGTGTCGTACCTTTCCTTATCATCGCCGAAGGAATCGCCAGGCAGGGTTATGAAGTCTTTGCGAACGGTGAATTGGCAGGCCATGTCACCAGTGGGACAATGGTTCCCCACTGGGTGTTTAGCGAGGTCGGAATTCTTGGGAAGCCGACCGACAAAAGAAAGATGAGAGCGATCGGACTTGCCTACCTGGACGCAGATCTTGAAAAAGGGCAAAAAATCGAGATCCGATATAGAGGAAAAGCTCTTGAAGGAATCATTATGGAAATGAATCTTTCCACGGAGGCACCTCCCTTTGCCCACCCGCGTTTGATCGTAGAAACCCCCCCCTCACCCTTGCCCTCCCCCTCCGAGGGGGAACGGGTGAACGCCGCCGTCCAGAGCTGTAATCCCGGGTTCCAGGCCAGGAATGGGACTTTGGCGCCGGACGGTGGGGGAGGACCGTTGAAGAGGCCGGAGAAAAAGAGCCTTAAAGATCTCGCTGGGCAACTGATGCTAAAGGCGATCCAAAACACTCAATGGAGGCAGAAAGAGACCTTCAACTTAATCCCTTCGGAACAGACCCCGTCACTTCTGGTTAAGCTTTTCTCTATCATGGATCCCTCTGGCCGATATGCTGAACACCGCAAGTTCAAAGCCTTTGAGGATAAAGAGGTCTTTTACTACCAGGGGACCAGATTGATCGAGGAAGTGGAGACCTTGCTGATCGAAGAGCTTCAGGCCTTCCTCGGATGTTCTGAAGTGGAGACCAGGGTGATCAGCGGTCAGATGGCCAACATGGCTGTCTTCAGCGGTCTGATGGACCATCTCAACCGGATGTACCGAAAGAGTGATCCCCGCAGGATCCGGAAGGTGATGAACCACCCTCTTAGCAGGGGAGGACATCTCAGCGCCCAACCCATTGGCGCTTTGAGAGATTTTGTCGCGGTTGATCCTTTCATGGAGAGGCGGGCTGTCATTGAATTCCCGGTCCTGGAAGAAGATCCTTACCAGATCGATCTCGAAAGGACCAAGGAGCTTCTGGATCTCCACAAACCGGAGCTAATCGTCGTCGGAAAGAGCATGATGATCTACCGGGAACCCCTCAAAGAGCTCGCTCAAATGATTTCAGGGATGCACCCCAGACCAATCGTCCTTTATGACATGGCTCATGTTTTGGGCCTCGCCGGCCCTGACTTTCAAGAACCTTTCAAGGAGGGTGCGGACATCGTTACGAGCTCCACCCATAAAACCTTCTTCGGATCTCAGAGAGGGATCATCACCAGTAACATGTCCGAAGGGACAGAATATGAAGATCTCTGGGAAGCCATTTTACTGAGAGTCTTTCCGGGGGACGTGAGCAATCATCACCTTGGAACCCTCCTCGGACTGCTCATGGCGGCCTATGAAATGAATGCCTTTAAGTCAGAGTATCAGAAGCAGGTGCTTTCCAATGCCAGATCTTTTGCGCGGGCATTGAAGGATCGGGGGCTGGCTGTCGAAGGAGATCCGTCTCTTGGGTTCACAGAGACGCACCAGGTAATCGTAAGGGTGGGCTATGGGAAAGGTCCCATGATGGCCCGTCGGCTCGAAGAGAACAATATCATCCTTAATTATCAAAGCGCACCGGATGACGAAGGATTCACGGCTGCCAGTTGTCTGAGGATGGGGGTTCAGGAGATGACACGGTTCGGGATGAAGGAAGAAGATTTTGATGAACTGGCGGATGATATCAGCCAGGTGATCCTCCATGATCGGTCATTAGCAGGAGAGGTCTCTCAGTTCAGGAAGCGATTTACAGAGATGAAATACTGTTTGCCCATAGACGAGGCCGCTCCGCTGATCCGGAGACTCCTTGAAGCTCTTGGGTAAGGAACCCTGAGTCAATCCTTACGGCAAGAATAGTCAATTTCCGAGGAGTTGTTCATTTTCACATTCCATGTTATTTTTGGTTATGGAATTTGCCATTCTAAAAGCCATTTTTGATGCGATGGAACAAGGGGTCGTCTTTATCGATGACAAGAATCAAGTGGTATACTGTAATCCCGCTGCAGAGAAGATTCGGAATATTCAACTGGACCAGACTCTGGGACAGTCCATCCTCGAATGCCATCCTGTGAAAAGCCACCCGAAAGTCCTCCAGATCATTGAAGACCTCAGAGGGGAGAAGATAACGGGCCGCCACCGCATGAACATCCAGATGGTAGATGGAAAATTTTATGATAATACCTATTCCGCGGTCTGGGGCCCTCGGAATGAGTATTGGGGGATCATCGTCGTCTCTCAGGAGGTGACAGAACGAAAGAAAGTGGAGGATGAGCTCAGGGAGGCCCTGGAGAAGCTGAGACGGGCGAATGAAGAATTGAAACACCTGGGTCAGATGAAGGATAACTTTTTCTCAAACGTCAGCCACGAATTAAAGACCCCCATGATCTCGGTCATGGGATACCTTGGCATGCTCCTGAATGAAAGGGTCGGCTCCCTGACCGACCAGCAGCGAAAGTTTTTAGAAATCTCCTATAAGAATTTATTGAAGCTTGGAAGAAATATCGACAATCTTTTTGATTTGACCGAATTAGGAATCCAGAAAGAGACATGGGTCTTTGAGCCGGTCAATCTCTCAGCAGTCGTTGAATTCTCTTGCTCCACCATCGAACCTCTGGCAAAAGAACACCAGATCGCTCTTGAGATGCAGCTCCCTCCAGAGCCGGTGTTGGTCCGGGGGGTCGAAGAAAAACTGAACCAGCTCTTTGACAATCTACTCACCAATGCCATCAAGTATAACCGGCAGGGGGGAAAGATTTATGTCGATCTCCATCACGATTTAGGATTTGTTTACACGCGCATCATGGATACAGGGGTCGGCATTTCCCACCAGTCTCTAAAGGAAGTCTTTACACGCCACTTTAAAGACCATCCCAAACCCCTTGGAAATTTCAAGGGCCTTGGGATCGGCTTATCCCTGGTTCAGGAGATCGTCAAGCTTCATCACGGAGAGATCCATCTCGAGAGCGAGCTGAGCAAAGGAACCACTTTCACAATCAAGCTCCCCAAAAATCAGTAAACTGCCGCCTCGCGAACTTAGCGCGCTCTTTCATAAGTTCAGTGGGGAGGTAATAGTGTTTCAGGGCAGTTCTCGTCAACGCTACCAAGTGATGAGGGAGGGATCAACAAGAAATGGACAAGGGAAACAAGAAGCCGGAATACATTACCGTCGGAGAGCTTTCGGTCGGTTTCAGCGAGAACATCATAGAGCTTACTGACAACTTGGTCGGCAGACAAATCATGCTCAATTATGAGTTCGGCAAGAAAGCCCGAATCACCTGTGCAGATACGGAAGTGCTCAAATGGGAAACGGAGGACCAGGGCCGGGAAGAAAAATTTATCTGTTCTTACAGAGCGATTATGCCGCGTAAGGACATTTACTTTGTGGACTTCATCGTTTCTTACGGCGACAGTCGATCTGTTTCCGTCATCCTTGATCTGGAACGAAACATTGCCACCGTTGTCACGGGCATCATGCCGACAGCGGAGGAGGTCATGATCCCGTTGATTATTCGTGCCGAGAAGAAGATGCCCCTCACTTCGGTGCAGGCCATTTTTGAACACGCTGCCATCGGTGGCCCTTTTTCGGAGACGACGCCACGCCATGAAAAGACGACCGATCTTGTGGGCGAGAGATTTCAGTGGGTTTACAGCTCCAAAGATGCATATGAGCATATCTATTTGAATGAACAGACCTACACCTGGCAGTGCCTCGCCGGGAGCGAAAAGGGATTGGCGGACACAGACCGCTGTTTCTTTTATAAGCTTGGCAGACAACTCTACTTGTTTGTTTGGATAGAAAAGATCATTCCCACCGTGGGCGTTGTGCTCGAAGACCTTGAAGCGATGCGCTCCTATGGAAAGATATTCGGTCATGAGAGCTATGACGTAAACGGGAGGATCAAGAACTTTGCAGTGGGATCCTACGGGAAATGGCTCAATAGGACGCAATACGATTTTTCCCGTATTGAAAAGTGATCGAACAAGGTTGCCTTTGTAGACAAATCGATTAGGGTGCGTAATGATAGAGAATGGGTGGCACCCTTTCTTCGAAACGCTGGAGGGATCACCTATGAGACTCAAGGGGAAAATCGCGATTGTTACCGGAGCAGGCAAGGGAATCGGCGGAGGGATTGCTCGCGTCTTTGGTTCCGAAGGCGCAAGAGTGCTCGTTGTCGACTTGGATGAGAAATGGGGATTCAAGACCGTTGAGAGCATCAGGGAAACGGGCGGAGATGCATCATTATTCAAAGCAGACGTGAGCAAAGAAGAAGACATGATGCAAATGGCCAAAACAGCCGTGGAACGATACGGCAGGATCGACATCCTTTGCAACAATGCGGGCATTTTTACCCACATGGCGAGAATTGAAGAGATGACGATAGAAGACTGGGATACGATCCTAAACGTCAACCTTCGGGGCACCTTTCTTGCGGTAAAAGCTTGCGTGCCACAGATGATCAAGCAGAAATACGGCAGAATCCTTGTTACATCGTCGACGACAGGGAATAGAACTGCAATCATAGGATTATCTCATTACGCGGCCTCGAAAGGCGGTATCAACGGGTTTATTCGCAATGTTGCTCTCGAACTTGCGGAGCACAACGTCACCGTCAACGGCGTGGAACCTGGCAATATCATCACGGAGGGCATGATGGAGGTAGTGGGAGAAGAGTATATCAGAGCGAATGAAACCGTCATCCCCATGGGCCATCTCGGTGAGCCGAAGGACATCGGTCATGCCATGGCCTTCCTTGCCTCAGATGAGGCGAAATTTATCACCGGACAGACCATTGTGGTGGACGGCGGTCAGATCCTTCCAGAGTCAGCATACGGCCGTACCCAATGAGAGTGTTTACTGAACCTGCCTATCAGCCTGCTTTTTCCAACACCGGAAACCTTTATTGAAATATCCTCAGAAGACGGAGGCTGCGGTTCGGGCTCATGCGGCGCTAACCCTGATCATTTATAGTTTGGTCAATACCTACAAGGGTGAGCAGCTAACACCTCTTCTCCCCTCTCCTTATAGCATTGCGGCATTTCAGAACAAGCGTAATATTTCTTGACAAATTTTTCGGTTCATATATGTTAATATTGAGGTAAAGAATAGGGTGGAGAAAAAATGGGAGAGAGAAAGATTGTCATATTAGGCGGAGGAAATGGTGCCCTGGCCTTTGCCGCCTATCTGGGGTTAAAGGGAGAAAGCGTTCGCCTCTGGGAATTCCCCGAATTTCGGAAGGATCTTGAATGGGTCTACCAGAACCATCGAATCCAGGCCACAGGGGTGATACAAGGAGAAGCTGAGGTTAGGTGTTATGGTGACCTGAAGCAAGCTCTTCAAGGAGCTACACTCCTGATGGCTGTTGTCCCTGCCTTTGTCCATCGAAGAGTGGCTGAGGAGGTCGCTCCCTTTCTTGAAGAAAATGCTACCCTCGTTCTCAACCCTGGCCGGACCGGAGGCGCCATTGAGGTTGCCTCGATATTGAGGCAAAAGGGGAGATCTAACCCTGTTGCAGAGGCCCAGACCCTTCTCTTTGCTTGCCGTAGAAAAGGAGAAAGATTCGTTCATTTCAATGGGATAAAGAAGCTTCTGAAAATAGGGATCTTTCCGTCAAAGAGGACAGAGGAGGTGATGGAACGGTTAAGAAATATCTTTCCACAGTTTCGGTCTGTTCCTGACGTCCTCACGACGAGCCTCGGCAACATCGGCGCCATGTTTCATCCCGCAAGCGCCATTTTGAATGTAGGGCTCATCCAATCCGGAAGGGCTTATGATTATTATCGGGAAACCATGACCCCAGCCGTGGCCAAGGTGATTGAAAAGGTGGATCAGGAGAGGATGGCGATTGCCAAAGGCGCAGGGGCTGAGGTCTTCTCTGCACAGACCTGGCTCCGGGAATCCTACCCATTAGAGGAGGCTTCTCTCTATGAGATGCTTTTAAGCAATCGAGCTTATCAGGGTGTTTCAGGGCCGACAGATATTCATGCCCGCTATATCACCGAAGACGTCCCGATGGGATTAGTTCCCATGGAGGCATGTGCACAGCTATATGGAATCTCCACTCCAACGATTTCGGCCCTGATCTCAATTGCCAACTCATTGATTGGCGTAGATTTTCGCTCTACAGGACGAAACCTTGAACGACTCGGTTTAACAGGAATGGGTCTTTCAGATATTTCAACTCTTATAAAAGAAGGGTTCCGATGAGAGTAACGATTATCGAT
>DATIGG010000591.1:0-29384 GCA_035454825.1 Thermodesulfobacteriota bacterium
AACTTGGATGAGATTATGAATCTTGCCATCCGTGAGCTGACAAAAATTGTAGGGGACAAAGGAATTGGGATCTACCTCCTCGATCACAAAAGGAAAGAGTTGATCTTCACTGCCCAGAGGGGATTCTCTAACGATTTTTATAAGAGTGTCAGCAGACTGAAGATTGGTGAGGGGATGGCTGGAAATGTGGCTCGCCAGCAATTACCAATGGCTTATGATGATTATGCCCAATATCCTCATGCCCTTGAGCCCGCTGTGAAAAAGGGAAGGATCAAATCCCTTATGTCCGTTCCCCTCATGGCAAAAGATAAGGTGGTAGGGGTCCTCAATATTGCGAGTAAGACTCCCTCCCATTTCACTTCCGAAGAGATCAACCTGATGACCCTTATCGGGAATCAAATCGGGGTTGCGATTGAGAATGCTCAATTGCACGAGAGGATTAAAGAATCAGAGAGAAAATATAAGACCCTTGTGGAAGATATCAATGATGGGTACCTGGTGTCCCAAAGTGGTAGGATTGTTTTTATCAACCCTGCTTTTCTCGCCATGCATGGATATAGCCGAGAGGAGGTGTTGGGCAAAGAGCTGAAAGAATTCCTCCCTTTGGAGTATATCCAGGAGGTGGAAAGGATATTCAGGGATAAGATGGAAGGGAACATACCTGAGCCGATTGAATTTTTGCGAACCCACAAGGAGGGTACGAGGCTACCCACAGAATTAAAGATCAATTTCGTAGAATTCGACGGAAGCCCAGTGATGATCGGAATCTTGAGTGACATCAGCGAGCGAAAGAAAATGGAACAGAAGATTTTGGAGAATGAAAGGCTCGCCTCTGTCGGGCAACTCGCTACGACGATTGCCCATGAGATTCGGAATCCCCTCTCATCCATTAAAATGAATATTCAGATTCTTTCAAAGCATCTTAAGCTTCAAGGATTCAATAAGAGACGTCTTGAAATTGCTGCGGATGAGATCAAACGGTTGAATCAAATTGTAGAGGATGTCCTGGATTTTGCGAAACCCATTCAAATGAAGAAGGAATCTTACCGTATGGAGAAGGTCATTGAAAAGTGCCTTGATTTATTGGGTGATAAGATGAGGGAAAGAAATGTGCAGGCCATACAGAAGCTATCGAGCCCTCTCCAGAATGTCTTCATCGATTGGGAAAAAATGGAACAAGCGACCCTGAATATCCTTCTTAACGCCATCGAGGCAATGCCCATGGGAGGCTTCCTTGAAATTGATATAGGAAAGACGGATTGGCAGGGCCGTGAAATGACCAAGGTTGAGATCAAAGATACAGGCAACGGCATCGCTCCCGAACATCTGGCCAAGATATTTGATCCCTTCTTTACGACAAAGGCAAAGGGTGTGGGATTGGGTCTCTCAAACGTTAAGAAAATTATTGAGGCCCACGATGGAATCCTCGAGGTTGACAGCAGAGTCAACCAAGGAACCTTGTTCAGATTTTTATTTCCCCAGGGGAATGACCAGTGATGAAGATTTTGATTATCGACGACGACCAGTCGATTCGAGAGACCTTAGAAATGTTTTTGCATGAGAAGGGATATGAGGTCATAACCTCAGAAGATGGGGGAAAGGGATTGGAAGCCGTTCAAAGAGAGCGCCCCGATATCGTGATTCTGGATATTCGTCTACCGGGTATGGATGGACTGGAGGTCCTCCGGAAGATTAAGGAGAACGGAGAGGATATCTATGTCATCATGATTACCGCTTACCATGCGATGGAAACGACCATCCAGGCGATGAAACTGGGAGCTTATGAGTACATTCATAAACCCATTGATGTGGATGAGTTGGAGATCGCCATTGAAAAGGTAGTCAATAACCGGAAACTCAACACCCGCTTGGAAGATTTGATCTTGACAATTTCTGAAGACTACACGGTCGATCACATTGTAGGCAGGACAAAAGCGATGCAGGACATTTTCAAGATCATCGGACTGGTTTCGGAGAGCAATACCACGGTATTAATCTTGGGAGAAAGCGGGACTGGAAAGGAATTGATTGCTAAAGCGATTCACTATAATAGCCCTCACAAAAGAGATCCCTTTTTGCCGATCAATTGTTCAGCCCTTGTGGAAACCCTTCTGGAAAGTGAGCTCTTTGGGCACGAAAGGGGGGCTTTCACAGGAGCGACCCATCTTAAACGGGGTAAGATTGAATTAGCCCAGAATGGCACGATCTTTCTCGACGAGATTGGGGAAATTTCCCCTACGTTACAGGTGAAACTTCTAAGGTTTTTACAGGAGAAGGAGTTTGAACGGGTGGGGGGGGAAGAGACGCTCCGATCCAATGCCAGGGTCATTGCAGCCACCAATAGAGATTTATCACGCCTGATAGAAGAGAAAAGGTTCAGAGAGGACCTTTATTTTCGACTCAAGGTTGTTGAGATTCATGTTCCCCCATTAAGAGAACGAAAACCGGACATTCCTCCTCTGGTAGAGCATCTGTTGAATAAAATCAATAGAGAACTGCATAAAAAGGTTACCAAGATTCCCAAGGAAGTCATGGACAGCCTTGTTAATTATCCGTGGCCCGGAAATGTTAGAGAACTGGAGAACCTATTGACCAGGGCCATCGTTCTTTCGACGGGGAACATTTTATTGCCAGAATCCTTTCCGGAATTATTTGGCAACCTGAAAGGGAATCTGAACGAACCAGAAGTGATCAAACCCCTTGAACAGATTGAAATGGAACATGTGTCCAAGGCCTTAGTGTTCACCCATTGGGATAAGGGAAAGACTTGCAAACTCTTAGGAATATCGAGACCAACCCTCAGAAAAAAGATTGAAAAGTACAAACTCCATCACTAACTCTTCTCTGAAATAAATTTCAGTCCTTGATGAAATCATAAAATCTGAGAACGCGTTATTCAGTCATTCCGGCCCGTATCAAGTACGGGGGAAACTCCAGCCGGAATCCAGGCTTCCCGATGAAAATCGGGATCCAGTGTAATAAGAGCGCTCCCGACTTTTGCCGGACGACGCCTGGACTCCGGTTTCCACCGGAGTGACGGGCTTTTTACGAAACCAACCTTTACTTTTCACTGGTTGAAAGATTCTTTCTATATTAATGGAAAGAAACCTTCAATCATCCCATCAAGAGAATCCTTCATCATTTATAAACTCAACAATATCAAATGGATTGCTAACACGATTTTCTGGCATATTTCTTGACTGTCTTAGTAAGGGGTTAGAAGGACTACTGACACTCACCTTCAAAAATCAGCAAAATCTATGATTAAGATTCTGATCATCGACGATGAGCGACCCATTCGCGAGACTCTGGAAATGTTTTTGCGGGAGAAGGGATATGAGGTGCTAACCTCCGAGAATGGAGAAAGAGGGTTAGAGGCCGTTCAAAGAGAGCGACCGAATATCGTGATTTTGGATATTCGGCTTCCGGGTATGAATGGGCTTGAAGTGTTGCGAAGGATCAAAGAGAAGCAAGACGACATCCATGTCATTATGATTACCGCTTACCATGATATGGAGACCACCGATCAGGCAATGAAATTAGGGGCCTACAAATATATCCATAAACCTCTCGATGTGGATGAATTTGAAATTGCTATCGAGAAGGTGGTCAGCAACCTTTTCCAAGAGATGAGGCAAGAAGGTAAGAAGACCATGCCAATTAATAGAAGGAGGTTATAGGATTATGAATCAGCATCCATTTCCTAAGCTAACAGAGCCCGGCAGAATTGGAAGTCTGATCGTAAGAAACAGAATCGCTTCTTCCCCAATGATTACAGGGTACGCAACCCGAGATGGAATGGTAACAGATCGTTTATTGAGGTTTTATGAAGAGAAAGCCAAGGGAGGCGTTGGACTGATCATTGTTGAATATGCCTATATCGACCTCAAGGCGAGCGTTTCAGCCCATTGCCAATTGGGTGTCTATGATGACGCCTGTATTATTGGATTGGCCCAGCTTGCAGAGATCATGCAACAAAGCGGTGCCAAAGCATGCGTACAAATTGAGCACTGCGGAAGGCAGAAATTTATTGGGACCTATCCAATGGTAGCTCCTTCTCGTGTTCCCTGGGAAGAATTGGTGGCCATGGGGGGCATGATTCCCACTGAATTGACCATTGAAGAGATAAAAGAGATCGTCGAATCTTTTGGCAATGCAGCCCGAAGGGTTAAACAGGCTGGTTTTGACATGGTGGAGATCCATGGCGCTCATGGCTATTTAATCACAAACTTTCTGTCTCCTCATACCAACAGGCGTACGGACATGTATGGAGGTGGCCTGAAGGAGAGAATGCACTTCGGGCTTGAAGTAGCCGAAGATGTCCGGAAGAAAGTGGGGCCTGATTTCCCTGTGGGTATCCGGCTGAGTGGGACCGAGTATATGGAAAACGGCGTGATGATTGAAGATACCGTGGCCTTTGCAAAGGCCCTTGAGAATGCAGGAGTGAATGTCTTCCATATCTCAGGAGGAAATCATCATACCATGCATTGCCAGGTCGTTCCTTCGAATCAGCCCTTAGCTTTTAACGTCTGGGCTGCTGAGGCAGTTAAAAAGGAAGTAAAGGTCCCGGTCATTGCTTCGGGCTCGATCACAAGCCCAGCATTGGCAGAAACCATAATAAAAGAGGGAAAGGCGGATTTTGTTGGCCTTGCCCGACCCCTTCTTGCAGACCCCTACTTTCCGAAGAAGGCTGAGGAAGGAAGAGCAGAAGAGGTTCGGCCTTGCATTCGGTGCAATCAGGGTTGTTTGCAGAAAGGGATTTTTGCCGGAAAAAGCTTGATGTGTTCAGTCAACATCGCCATTGGCAGGGAAGACAGGCTTGCGTCCTTACAATATGGAGAGAAAGACCCAGCGCCTCAATCGAAGAAGGTCCTTGTGGTTGGCGGTGGCCCTGGAGGGATGGAAGCGGCGAGGGTAGCTGCCTTGAGAGGACATAAGGTGATTCTTTTTGAAAAAAGAGACAGATTGGGCGGAGCTCTGCTTGAGGCCTCTGTTCCCGAGTTTAAAAGTGACCTGAGGCCCCTGATCGCTTACCTTTCCAATCAGCTCAGAAGATTGAAGGTCCAGGTGAATCTGAGGAAAGAGATCACCGCTAAGGAAATCACGGACGAGACTCCTGACGCCGTCATCGTGTCCAATGGGAGCAAACCTTCTATGCCAGAAGTCCCTGGAATCGAAAAACCCATCGTGGTCAATGGACTGGATATATACAGGGGGAAGGAAGTTGGCAAAACGGCGATTATTGTTGGTGGAGGGATGTTGGGGTCCGAATTGGCTTTATTCCTCGGGGAAAAAGGTAAGAAGGTAATCCTCACCACGCGACAGGGTCAGATTGGATATGACATGGAAATCGCTCACTTCATCGTTCTCATGGACAAACTTGTTAAGGCAGGAGTCCAGATACATACTCACAAGCTCTTGCAAGAGGTCACCGATGACGGTGTCGTTATGCTGGACTTGGCCAGATTGGGAGAGAAGGTCAAGATCCGGGGGGATAATGTAATCATCATGGGAGGCTTTCAGCCAGATGCGGCGCTCTATCAAGCCTTGAAGAATAAAGGGCTTGCCGTCTACGCCATCGGTGACTGCGTTCAACCCCGTGGCATCCATGAGGCGATCTATGAGGGACACCTGACTGCCAGATCGATTTGAAAAATCACAAAGGAGAACAGAGATGAAATATGTGGTCGGAGTCGATACAGGAGGAACATTTACAGACCTGATCTGTGTGGATGAGGGAGGAGAATACATTGTAATCAAAACTCCTTCGACACCTGAAAATCCATCCCTTGCTGTAATCGAAAGCCTCCGAAAGGCGGGGGCTCAACTGGGAAAGGATCTCAAGAGATTCCTGGCCGATGTAACGCGAATATGCCATGGGACAACGGTCAGCACGAATACGGTCCTCACTTGGTCTGGCGCCAGAGTCGGTTTGCTCTGCACCAAAGGATTTAGGGATACTCTTGGAATTCGTTTTGGGATCAGAGAGACTCCCTACGATTATACAATTCCTGCTCCTAAACCCTTAGCGCCGAGATATTTGAGGATGCCCATTGAAGAGCGCATCAAGTGGAATGGACAAGAACTGAAGTCTCTGAACGAAGAAGAGGTTAGAAAGGCCTGTCAACATCTGAAGGAGCAACGCGTCCAGGCCCTCGTCGTTGGTTTCGTCTGGTCATTTAAGAATCCATCCCACGAAAAACGGGCAGTCGATATTTGCAAGGAGGAACTTCCGGGAGTCTATGTGATCGGTTCCTGTGATATTCAACCGGAGATCCGCGAGTATTGGCGCATTAGTACGGCTGTTCTGAGTGCCTACGTGGGTCCTAATCTATCTCATTACCTCAAGTATATGGTTCAAACCTTGAATGAAAATGGTTTTAAGGGAGAGCTCCTGATCACGCAATCCAATGCAGGAGTCATGTTCCCGGAAATTGCCATTGAACAGGCCGTGAGGACGATTCTTTCCGGTCCAGCTTGTGCCCCAGCGGCTGCAGCCTATATTGCCAACCCGCTCGACTTGAGAAATTTAATCACCGTTGACATGGGCGGAACAAGTTTTGATGTCTGTCTCATCAAGGATGGACAACCCTGTACAGCCCTGGAGACGGCTGTGGCTGGTGTTTACCATTTAAGGCTACCCTTGATCGACGTCCATACGATTGGTGCAGGGGGTGGCAGCATTGCATGGCTCGATCGGATGAAGATATTGCATGTTGGCCCTCAAAGTGCAGGCGCCGATCCGGGCCCAGCCTGTTATGGTAGAGGGGGGACAGAGCCTACCAGTACCGACGCCGATTTGTTGCTCGGCTATTTGAACCCCGAATATTTTTTAGGCGGCGAAATGAGGGTGGATATCGGACTCGCACGGAAAGCGATCACGGAGAAGATTGCTGACCCCCTGGGGATGGATGTCGTTGATGCGGCCCGAGCCGTAAGAAAAATTATTGATCATAGTATGTCTGATGCCATATCGAGGGTTTCCGTCCAGCGGGGGGAGGACCCCAGAAGATATACTCTGGTGGCTGCCGGAGGAGCAGGGCCAGTCCATGTTGCTTCCCTTGCCAAGCCATTGAATATCAAACAAATATTAATTCCCAAGAATTCCTCAATCTTCTGTGCCATAGGAAGCATCATCGCTGACCTGAGGCACGACTTGGTCAGATCTGTCGTTGCCAAGACGGGAGATGCAGACGTCGGCACCCTAAATGAGGTTTTCCGGAATCTGAAGATGTTGGGAAATGGCTATTTAGAACGCGAAGGGATTGCGTCCAAAGACAGATATTACAGGAAATCGATCGATATGAGATACAAAGGCCAATTTCATGAGGTTGAGCTGCCGATCTCTGAAGCTGAACTGAGCAAAGAAGAGATCCATCATATCATTGAAGATTTTCACAGGAAGCATGAAGAATTGTATGCCTATCGGGATGAAGTGGAAACCGAAATGATCAATTTGAGGCTTGCGGCTTTTGGAAAGGTCGTGCCTCCGACTCGTAAAGCGAAGCCCTTTCATTCTCAAGATCCTTCAAAAAATATTAAAGGCCAAAGGGATGTTTATTTTGAAGAAAAATATGGTTTTGTTCCCACCTTTGTCTACGACGGGGATTTATTGGCAGTAGGGAATATTATCAAAGGGCCTGCCATTGTCGAGCAACGGACAACGACGACAGTCGTTCCTCCGGATGCCAGATTGGAAGTAACCACTTATGGAGATTATTTAATGATGCTGGAATAAGACTATTGAGCAAAGGAGCAAAAAAATGGTTCAGGAAAAGACCTATCGATTACAGACAAATCCTGCCGATTTTAGTGTGTTAGTCTCTGCCATGTTTACGATTGCAAGGGAAATGGGTGCCAACATGGAACGAACGGCCCGGGCTCCTATCTATTTTTCCGCGCATGACTTTGCAACCACCATCGTCACCTTAGATTTTGAGCTGCTTGCACTGGCAGAGTATATCCCCGTTCTGATTGGCGCGACCCCGTTCTCTGTTCGAGCCGTAAAACAATTTTTTAAAGAGGACATCCAGGAAGGGGATGTCTTTCTGGTCAATGACCCTTATACCCTGGATGCTGGAAACCAAATGGCTGACTGGTGCATTGTCTATCCCATCTTTTGGAAGGACAAACAAATCCTTTGGGTTGGGAATAAGGCTCATCAGCAGGACACAGGGGGTGGGGTCCCCGGAGGTTACAATCCTGGCGCGTTGGATATTTATGGCGAAGGGCTGAGAATTTCCCCGGTCAAAATTTTTGAACATGGGAGGGAAAGGAGAGATGTTTTCAACCTGATTATGACCAATGTTCGGATTCCTGAAACCCAGCGAGGGGATCTGCTGTCCATGATCGGTGCCGCGCGAGTTGCTGAGCGGAGGACCCGCGTCCTCTATGATACCTACGGTGAAGAGACCCTCAATATTTTTATCAAAGATCTCTTAAATTATGGAGAATTTATGATGCGGGAAGAGATAGCGAAAATTCCCGATGGAACTTACCATAGCGAGATTACAGGGAATGAAGGTTCCACTCCAATCATCTGTGATCTTACGATTCAGGGGGATGAGATGGTCGTTGACTTTAGCCGGAGTGGCCCCATGTCAAGGGCCTATGTCAATAGTCCTATCGCCAATACTTATAGCAGTGTCTACATGGCATTAATGACGTCCTTAGGCAAGAAGATAGAATATCGATGCGGGGGGTGCTATCGGCCCGTCAAGATCGTGACCAAACCAGGAACAGTGACTCATGCTGTCTATCCAGCGACCCATGGAAATTGTACCAATTTTATCGCCAAACAGATCATTGAATCAGTCTGGGACGCGTTAGCGCAGGCAGCTCCAGAGGAAGTCCCGGCAGGTTGGGGATCGATCAACTATTGGGTCTTTTCGGGTATCGATGCCAGGCGGAAAGAAGGGTATGGTAGCCCGGATTTTCTGGCCTGTTCGAGTGGTGCAGGCGCAATTTGGGGAACTGATGGATGGCCGACGAATGGGCCGCAGATCTGCAGCGGCACGCTCTATTATCCCGAGATCGAGGTCGCTGAGGGCATTTATCCGATGACATGGGAAAAATGGGAGTGGGCTAAAGATTCCGGTGCTCCGGGTAAATGGCGTGGCGGTTGCGGCGTCGATAACATCTGGGTGGCTGATTCAGATCCGGAACCGATCTATTTGGCCTATGCCGCCGAGCCTTTCGATTATAAGGTCGCCCCTACCATTGCAGGAGGTAAGCTCCCGAGTCCCAATTCGAAGAGGCTTATTCTGGCCAATGGAAAAGAGGAAACTCAGGAAGACATTCGCAGAACCATGCTTTACCAGCTTCATAGCGGAGATAAGTCGATCGATTATATCATGGGGGGAGCTGGGGTTGGCAACCCATTGGAGCGAGATATCGAGGCCGTAAGAGAAGATGTGAGGGATGAACTTGTCTCGATCGAAAGCGCCAAGAACGATTATGGGGTGGTCATTGATTCGAAGACACTTGAGGTTGATCTTATAGAAACTGAAAAGCTTCGAAAAAAAAGGCCGGCTGCTGGAGGAAAAACCTAAGAATGCTGTTTTTGTAAAAGGTCCCCTTTGTCCTGTTTTCGTCATCCCGGCCCCGTATCAAGTACGGGATAGACTGCAGCCGGAATCCAGGATTTCCGTTGAAACCGGGATCCGGTCTTTGAGATGGTTCCCGACTTTAGTCGGGACGGCGTCTGGACTCGGGGTTCCACCGGAGTGACGACTTTTTACGAGACCATCAAGAATAGATATTCCCAAGCCGCCCGAAGGAGTGAGCCATGGTGATCGGAGATGCCTTAAGAAGATGTGCCATCAATTACTCAAAAAAACTCGCCATTAAGGATGAATATGGAAAACATTTCCCACAAGGTCTGAGTTATACCTATCAAGAATTATTCGAAACGGTCAATCGATTAGCCAATGGATTTCTTGCCTTAGGGTTAAAGAAGGGAGATCGGGTGGTTGTTCAGACTGGAACTGGAATGGGCCACTTTCTTTCCTTATTGGCACTCACGAAGGCTGGAATGGCCATTGCCCCCGTTGACCGCACCTATATGGCCGACGAGATCACGTACCAGGCTCAGGATAGCGGTGCGAGAGGGTTCATTGTGGATGCGGATATCTATCAGACAAAGATCAAGGAGATAAAATCGAGATTGACTTCAGTAGAATACTTCATTGGTATAGGCAAAGAAAAGCCTTGTCCATACGATTTTGATACGCTCATCAAACAGGGAGCACCCGCTGAGCCAAAGGTCGAGGTCCGGGAAGACGATATTGCCACCTTGATCTATACCAGTGGGACGACCGGCAAGCCCAAAGGCACACCTCTCACCCACAGAAACTGGAGTTTTAGCGCCTACATGTGGGCTGCTGAACTGGCAATTCATCCCTACACCCGATGGCTTCTTATTATGCCCTTACACACCTCCGGTGGAACAGGGTTAAGCATTGCTTCGGCCACGAGAGGATGTTCCTTAGTCGTGACCAATCCTGATCCAAAAAAGATTTTGGATCTCATCACGAGAGAGAAGATCAATTTCACTCAGTTTAGTCCAACCCTTCTGGCGAATGTCGTCCGGCATCCTGATGTTGAAAAGTGCGATTTTTCGAGTATCGAGCGTTGGTTTACATCAGCCGCTCCCATTTCTGCTACGTTATTGAAGGAGGGAGCGAGATATTTTGGAGAAAAATTCATCCAACTCTATGGGACCACCGAAACGGCTCTTTTGGGAACGATCTTACGACCAGAAGAGGTATCCGTGGAAGGACCCCTTTCCAAGAGACTTCCTTCCATCGGAAGGGCCTGTTTAGGATACGAGACGAAAGTGGTAGACGACGAAGGAAGAGAGGTTGGCCCCGGAGGCATTGGAGAACTGGCTGTCAAAGGTGGGGGCGTAGCCAAAGGGTACTGGAATAAGCCTGAGGCAACAGATTTTAAAGAGGGATGGTGGTATTCCGGCGATATTGTCCAAATTGATGAAGATGGCTTTTACTATGTGGTGGATCGAAAGAAAGACCTGATCCTGACCGGCGGCTCAAATGTGTACCCCCGTGAAGTTGAGGATGTCATCGCCTCGCATCCTGCGGTGAATCTGGTCAGCGTCGTTGGGGTTCCCGACGAGAAGTGGGGCGAAAGTGTGAAAGCGGTTATCGTCCTCAAGAAAGGGATTCAGGCCACCGAAGAGGAGATCATTGAATATTGTAAATCGAGATTGGCCTCCTACAAAAAACCAAAATCGGTCGATTTTATCGATATCTCAGAAATGCCCATGATGGGTGGAGGTTATAAGATTCTGAGAAGGGAATTGAGAGATCGATATCGGAAGAAATACGAAGAACAGAAAAAGAAAAAAATAGATCGCTGGGGGGCTGTATAAAATACGGGAAGGCGCGAAAACGACTCGGAGGGGAGGTAGGAACAGATGAAGTTAGGCAATCCTGGAATTTTTACGCTTTTAGGTTTTGGCTATTCTGTCGCTGTTTTGGGCGTGCAGCAGATCTTACCCTACCCCGAACTGATGGGAGCAGCGATCTATGCCATTATCGTTGGCGCCATCGCCGAGTTTATAGGAGGAATGTGGTGCTTTGCCCGGGGAGAGACTTACATCGGATCTGTTGTTGCAACCTTCGGCGCATGGTTGATCGGGTATTTTCTACTTGTCACTCAAGGGATCACATTAAAAATCTTTCATCCTACGAGCGGAGCGCTTTTCTGTTTTGTTTTGATCCCACCGGTTGTCATGCTAACTGCTCCGGCTGTGAAATTGCGACTGAAGGAGTTAACACTGGCTTTTGTTTCCCTGATTGGTCTTTTGCTTTTCCTGGGCCTTGCCAATCTTCCGATCTTGGGTGCAACTCTATTTCAAAAGATCGGAGGAATCTTTTCCATCCTGTCGGCGCTTGTTTTATGGGATTTGGCCTGGAAGTCGATCAAGCAAATGACGGATGAGATGACCAAAACTCCATAAGCAGGTTGTGTTTCCTTCCTGTGGAAAGGTGGGGGCGGTGGGGCCCCTCCCTTGAAGTATGTTGCTAAATTGAGAGATTGATTCCTAAACCTAATCTTTGCAATTGGGGGATAGAAATGGCGAAGGGGAATTCATTTGTTTACCGGTTTTCTGAGTGGGTTGTTCGTTATCGGCTCTTCATTATTATCTTCACCCTTGTTATGACTGCCCTTTCTGTAATCCCATTTAAATGGTCAGTGATTGTCAATGACCCGGATGACTGGGTCAATCCCAAACACCCTTATATTAAGCTGAACAAACAGATCAAGGCTGAATTCGGCGGAGCCAATGTCCTCCAGGTAATGGTCAAGGTAAAGGATGGAGACATCTTCAACCCTGCGACTCTGGCTAAGATCAGGACTGTTTCTGATCAGCTATCGGTGATGAAAGGTTTCATCCCTCCGAATTTCGAAGCCATGACGGCGACCAAGGTAAAGGCTTTCAGGGCGGATAAAGAGATGGTGGCGATTCAACAACTCATGCCGGACACGCCAACAACCAAGGAGCGAATTGCCGAAATCAAGCAGGGTGTATTAACCAATCCTCTTACGTATGGAAAGTTAGTCTCAAAGGATTTGAAGGCTGCCTTGCTCATGGCCGATTTTGACGGAACGACCTCCGTGGAGGAAATCTACGCAACCGCCCGGAAGATGGCTGAAAAAGAGGAAGACGAGAACCACTCGGTCAGACTCGCTGGAAAACCGGTGATGATGGGATGGACCAATGAGCAACAGTGGAACGAAATGCCCATTGCCTTCGTCTGTCTGCTCGTTGTCTGCTCCTTGATCCTGCTCGCCTCTTTAAAATCAAGGAGGGGGATGATCCTCCCTGTTCTAAATGGATTACTGGCAGGGACTATTGGCATGGCTTTCGTGCCCCTGGTGGGAAATGTCTTCAATATTATTAGCTGGGGAGCTCCCTTCATTATTTTGGTGGCTGCAGCCTGCCATTCAGTCCAGTTTATGAGACGGTATGATGAGGAGTATCTTATTTGTAAAGACGTCAGGATGACGATTGAGAAGACCATCTCATCCATGATCAATCCTCTAACGATTACCATCGTCACAGACGCTGTTGGATTTGCAATCATCCTTTTCACCCCCTTTGAGAATCTGAAACCTGCATCGTGGGCAACCTCTGTTGGGCTGATGTATGTCTTCTGGATCATCCTCTTCTGGTTACCTGCGGTACTCTCCTATTCATCGCCCCCCGGCGAAGCCGAGTTAAAATCGATCGAAGAAGAAGAGCGATCTTCCTTCAGTCGATCCCTGGGAAAATTGGCCGTTAACGCCTTCGAGAAATGGCGATTAAAAGGAGCGATTGTCCTTCTGGTATTTGCAATCATAGGGGTTTGGTACATCTCTGCCAAGATGTACGTTGGAGGGGTCGATTGGGATAATGCGCTTTATAGCAACATCGCCCATCGCTGGGAGAATCTCAAGGTTTATAAGGATCAAATGGACATCAGCAAAACCTTCGCCGGGGCCTATCCGTACAATATCCTCATTGAAGGGAAAAAGGAGAACGTGGTGATGGAGCCCGGCCTGTTAAAGAACTTGGTGGCCTTGCAGGGCTTCTTGGAAAAGAGGCCGGAGATTACCTATACGGTCTCTTTGCCAAACTACATTATCGGTATGAATATTCTCATGCATGATGGGGATGTAGCGTATGCCCATGTTCCAGAAGATCCCGCACTCAATGCCCAATACCTCTTCTTACTTTCCACGGGATACCCGGGAGAGTTTGAAACCTCTGTGGATACAGTCACTTGGAAAAACACGGTGATCAAATGTCTGGTCAGCGGGGGATCCCCTAAAATACAGGATAAACTCGTAGA
Organism: Thermodesulfobacteriota bacterium; assembly: GCA_035454825.1. Classification (GTDB taxonomy): domain Bacteria; phylum Desulfobacterota; class BSN033; order BSN033; family UBA1163; genus DATIGG01. Next base: position 13,857 of record DATIGG010000591.1, read on the forward strand.
AGATACAAAGGAATGGATAAAGAAAAACTGGACCTTTTCAGATGCCGAACCCAAGGTTGCAGGGGGATTTGTTGGTATTACTGTATCGATGAGCGAGGATACCACTCATTGGTTAGGGCCAACTTTTCTAATCCTTGTCGCCATTATCTATGTCATCTGTGGAGGATTGTTCAGAAGTTGGAGCATTCCTGTTTACCTGATCGTCCCTCTGACCTACGGTCTTTGCCTCCTGTTGGGACCCTTGCAATATTGGACCATGAGTTTGAAGGACACGATCGATTATGGAAATATGCAGTTTATTAGCCTGAGCCTGGGAACAGGGGTCGACTCTTCTGTCTATCTTATTGCTCGCTACCTGGAAGAAAAAAGGAAAGGAATGAGTATCAGGGATGCCCTTTTTAGGACCTGGGAGACCACAGGCATTTCGGCCATCTATTCAGGAACAGCCCTTGTTCTGGCCTACGTTCCACTCCTCTTTGTCAAGACTTACTGGGCTTACCTGGCTCTGGGCTCTGCCCAAATTCTTGCCCTGAACATGATCGGCTCCCTTGTGATCATGCCATTTTTGTTTGGGATTTTTAGACCGAGATTTCTAAATGGAAAGGAGGTGAAGAAGTAGTCAACCATTTTTAATGTGTTTATAAATCAGGGAGGTTAAACGTTGGAGGTTTGAAATTTTATGGAATTCAGATGATGCTCCTTAAAGATTAAAAAGAGAGGAGGAAATTAAGAATGAGGACAAATATTATTATACTATTTTTTTGTATCGCGTTGATCATGGGAGTAGCCACCTGGGCGTCGGCAATTGATGATATATTGGGAATCCCGGATTTACGTTTCAACGGTTATTTGAAAAATGCCACGGCCATGAGGATCCAGCATGATTATGACATGATGAAGATCGATAATATCTTGGACCTCAGGTTGACGTACGAACCCAAAACACTCCCCTTTAAGTTCCACATCGACCTTCGCCCAGAGTATGATGGCGCCTACGATATGCAGCACAAGGGAGTGGGGAGTGACACAGGGCTGGAGCCGAGGGACCGGGGGATTGGAGTAGGTCGGGAGCTATTGGGCTATGATGGTCGTTTCCCAGGGTCACTAAAGGGTAACCTCCGTGAAAATTGGTCGGATTCTTATATGGCCCGGACGTTTCTGTTGAGGGAGTTATGGGTTGATTTCAGGCTGGGTAATCTTGATCTCAAGTTAGGAAAGCAGCAGGTGGCCTGGGGTAAGACCGATGGATTCAAGCTCCTTGATATCTTAAACCCTACGGACTATCGGGAATTCATCTTAATGGATTCCGAGGACAGCCGGATACCCATATGGATGGCCAACATAAAGTATTATTTTACACCCAAGCACAATGTGCAGTTCATATGGATGCCTAACTATGAGCCAAACTTTCAGGCCCTTCCCGGTTCCATCTGGGCTTTAAATCCAGTCAACTCCGTCCAGCTATTGGGTACTGCGCCTTTTGCCCGTGTATACGGTAGGAACCCTGACAATCAATTGAAGAATTCCGATTTTGGGTTTCGCTATGAGGGGCAGATTGGGGAGAAGTTTGATTTTACAATCAACTACTTACATCGTTGGGATCAGAATAATGTCTTTCCTGCTCTGGTAAAGATCAGTCCAACGGGTCTCCTCATCTTTTTGGAAGAGCCAAAGCGGCAGAACATCTTTGGTTTCTCCTTTACCACCACCATAGATAGCCTTCTGGGGATGAAAGATGTTGTCTTAAGGGGAGAGTTTGCCTATTACAAAGATAGAGTCTTCTTCGAGAATGACGTAAATATTCCGATTCGAGAGGACAATATACAAGCAGTGATCGGGTTTGATAAAAACGTCTCCGCTTTAGGCAAGTTTTGGCTCGTGAGCCTCCAGTTATTCGAGAATCTTATAGCCAGCAGCTATCCTGATCACCCTATCTCTTCACTGGGAGGCGGGAAGCAAAAGAAGCATGAGGAGAATTTTACAGCCTTGGTTTCAACAGATTTCAGTAATCAGAGGTGGAAACCCGAGGTCTTATTCATTTGGAGTCTCAGCCATATGGACGGATGGGTCCGGCCCCGTGTGAGCTACGAGATCAGCAATAGCTTGACGGCAACTGCTGGCTTCAATATCCTCTGGGGAAGTCACGTTGATTCCCTGGGCCAGATGAGTCCTAACAAACAAGTCTTCGCGGAATTAAAGTGGAGTTGGTAATTTCATTTGATGAAACTCAGGAAGGGTGTAAAATAATAGCAAAAGGAGGTTTTCGACATGAAGGTGAAAGGACCAAGAAAGGGTAAGCTTATGGGAATTCTGGGATTGGTGATCATCACCTTTCTCGCCCTCACAGCGAGTTCATGGGCTGCAGAGAAGATGTGGAAGGGTTTGAATCCGGTCGTTCAGCCCGACGGGTCAGTTAAGTTTGTGGATAAACCCATTCCCGTATCGAGAGTCAACACCAAAACAGTCCCTGAAGGGGCTACAGGATATTGGGGATTTGCGGATGAAAAGTATGTTGTTAATATTCCGCCCCAGTACGATACAAAGGGTTGGAAGGCCATCGATTATATGACCCAATATCAGAAACATATGGGAATGGAGACCCCACCATTAGAAAGCATGTATTTACCGTGGTGCGGTTTTGACCTCATTGATAAGCTTGGAAGAGTCCGGGTCAGGAGGTTTGAACAATGGAGAAGACCCTATTATGGGAAAGATGGCATTCGATATAAGAATATGCTTTATTTTCATGTCCCAGCAGAGGTCGGAGGGATGAGCATCCATGTTGTGAAGCATTCTGATCCGGATAAGGCAGATGACCAGTGGATTTACCTCCCGGCCCTCAGGAAGGTTCGCCGCATTGCAGCGGGTCAAAAGATGGACTCCATGGCCGGTTCTGATTACTCTAATAATGAATGGGATGTTGACACAAGACAATGGGACTATGAAATTATTAAAGAAGAGACGATCGATGCCGATAAATCCCCTTTCAAGGATGCCTATGGGATAGATCGCCATCGCCATAGAGTTCATGGAAAGCATTGCGTGGTCATCAAAGCTACCCCCAAAAATAAGGACTGGCCAATCGGGTATGAGCTATGGTGGATAGATAAGGCAAAAGCACTCCATCGATATCAGGAGACCTTTGACAAGGCAGGGAAAAAGATTCGAACCGAATTTAATTACCAGGAACATGGGGTTCCGAAGAATCCTAAATATGTCTGTTTTGGAGATTGGTATGCACAGAATCTCGTGACAGGCCACAAAACTTATTTGACGATATGCGAAACGGATGAAAAGAATAATAAAGTGATTGATTATGACAAGAGGGATTGGTCAAACTATATCTTCTGGTATGACACGGGTTATTCGGATGAATTCCTGACCTTGCGATTCATGGAGAGAGGAGTGAGGTAGACCTCTCCCCCAAGCACAATCTTTTTTTTGGGCCGACCAAACCAAGACCATCGTTTGTTCGGCCCAAAACCAAATCTTTACACAAGGAGGTACGACATGAAAAGAGTTTACAATCTGGCAAGTTTCACGGGAGCGATTCTCATTTTGGTCGTAACTATTCTGATGATCGGACCAGGCCTAATAGAAGCCGCAGAAGAGTGTCGGCTTGTGAAAATCACCGGCACACGCTCTCCGAATGTGAGTGTAAGGATTGAGCCAGAGACCGTATCGATATCAAAGGGGGACTGCGTGGTGTGGATTAACTGGGCAAGGGCAACTACGATCAAAGTCCTGTTCAAGGAAGGCAAGAAGTGTGAGGCTGCAACCCAGGCTCCCATGGGATTTAAAATGGACGCTCCCACGGGTTGTTATACGACTGGGGTCATTGCTCTTGGGGCAACTTCAAGTTTATTGTTTGTCGAAGAAGGGACCTTCGATTACCAAGTGGAGGCAGATGGAACGACTGGAAAAGGCAGGATCGTTGTTAAAAGTAAAAAGTAGGCATACGAATGGAATGCATCGGGTGTGCCCTTTTGGATATTTTGGGTTGAAAAAAGTTTAAGGAGCTTTCTTTTCAGTCCAATATCCCTGCATATCATAAATTAAGGGATATCTTTGCTTTATTGACCCACTTTTTTTAAGATGGGTCTTTTTTTACCTTCTTGAAACGGGAGAAACAAGCGTTTCTTCAACAAAAAAGCTATTCCCGAAGGGAGAGTCTGAGGTGCCCAAGGGCTGCTGGAGCTGAAAAGGGGAAATATCGGTTTTATACTGAAACTTGAGGGCTGAACAGAATTTGGAAGAGCTCATTCAGGTCGAAAACCTTACAAAGGATTTTGGGTCCATATCCGCTTTGCGGGATGTCTCCTTTAATATAGAAAGGGGCGAGAGCGTTGGTTTTTTGGGACCGAATGGTTCTGGAAAGACTACCACCCTAAGAATTCTGACCTGTTTTCTTCCTCCTACCAGCGGAAAAGTTACGGTAGACGGTTACGATGTGATTCAAGATTCGCTGGAAGTGAGAAGGAGAATCGGATATTTTCCTGAGAAGGTCCCTCTTTATCCATGGATGAAGGTATCGACTTTCCTCGATTTTGTCGCTGATGTGAAAGGAGTTAACAGGACTGAAAGGAGGCAGAAAATTTCTGAAACCATGGAGAGCTGTGGGTTGGAAGCTGTTGCCTATCGGACCATAGGGAATCTGTCGAAAGGTTACCGACAGAGAGTGGGGCTTGCCCAGGTTTTAATAAACGATCCTCCTATTCTCATTTTGGATGAGCCCACCGTAGGTTTGGACCCTGAGCAAATCGTGGAGATACGAAAGCTCATCAAAAATCTGGCTAAAGAAAGAACGATCTTTCTCAGTTCCCATATCCTTCCTGAGGTGAGCATGATCTGTAATCGAATCATCATCATCAATGAAGGTAAAATCATAGCAGAGGATACCCAGGAAAACCTTGCTGCCCGACTCCAGACGGCTTGTCAGTTCTTTGTAAAAATTGAGGGTCCCCATGAAGAGGTACGTAAAAAATTGGAGAAGATACCGGGTGTCCTTAAGGTAGAGGAAAAAGAGAACGTCTCTGAAAATATCTTTGCCTACTTGATAAAAGCCGGCAAGAATGTGGATGTGGCTCGAGAAATTTCCTCTGTCGTTTTAAACAACAGATGGTCAATGTTGGAGATGCGACAGGTGGAAATGAACCTGGAGGAGATTTTCCTTAACCTGATCACCCACGAGACCTGAACGATGAATTTTTATCCTGTTTTCAAAAAAGAGATCCAATCCTATTTCTCCTCTTCTATTGCCTATATCATCATCACCATCTTTTTGACGCTTTCCGGGTTCTTTTTCTATACGGACGTTCTAAATTTTAATATCAGGAATATGGGCGGAGGAATCACTCTCACCGAAGGAGTCTGGTTATACTTTTTCCAGGATATCCGATTTATCTTTCTCCTAATCATCCCTCTCCTGACCATGAGGCTCTTTGCTGAAGAAGTCAAATTGGGAACCATTGAACTTCTATTGACCTATCCAATAAGAGACATTGAAATCCTGACCGGAAAATTTTTGGCCTCTCTCTCTTTGCTCATCTTCATTCTACTCCTAACCCTATCTTATCCCATCTCTCTGGCAACGATATGGAGTCCGGTAGAATCAACGAGTCTTCTTGCTGGTTATCTGGGACTTTTCCTCCTGGGAACCTCTTTTATCGCCTGCGGGATCTTTATCTCGTCCCTGACAGAGAATCAGATCGTGGCAGCCATTGCGACCCTCGGGGTACTGATCCTCTTCTGGTTTCTTACATGGAACGAAGCCATCGCAGAACCCGCCTTGATGAACATCCTTCTTCGTCTCTCTCTGTTTGACCGGACCTATAATTTCTTCCGGGGTGTTATCGACACGAAGGACGTGATCTTTTTCATTGTCTTCATCCTCTTTTTCCTCTTTTTAAGCCTTCAGTCCTTGAATTCAAGAAGATGGAGAGGTCTGAGATGAAGGGACTCCGCTTTCTCCTTTATGCCCGATCTTCAAGATATTGGATCAACCTTTTGGTCACTATATTGATCGCGTTGGGGATCGCAATCTCGATTGAAATCATTGGTTTTAACTATAACAAGAGAATGGATCTGACCTCTGAAAAGAGATACGAAATTTCCGACCAGTTCAAGAAGATTCTCAATTCATTACAGGGACGGATAGATGTGACGGTCTTTTATCAGAGTGGTGAGCGACTGGAATTAGACGACCTCCTCAGTCAGTACGCCATTCAATCACCTAAATTCCATTATGAATTGTACGATCTTGATCGGAACCCGGGTATGGCCAAAAAGTATGGCATTAAGAGTTACGGAGAAAGCGTGATCATCTATGGCGGAAAGAGGACAAAAGTCTCTTATCCTGTGGAAGATAAAATCGTTAATGCCATTCTCAAGCTGACCAGGAAGGAGAAGAAGGCAATCTATTTTTTGAAAGGTCACAGCGAAAATGATATCACAAATGACAACCCAAGAAAAGGCTATAGCAAAGTAAGGGAAGCCATCGAGTCAGAGGATTATGATGTCAAAGAACTCTCTTTAATGAAAAATGAAAACATTCCCAGCAATGCTTCTGTCTTAATTATCAGCGGTCCCAAGAAGGATTTCTTGAAGGAAGAGTTGGAAACCCTGCACCGGTTCGTTCAGAAGGAGGGAAAGGCTCTCTTCATGATCGATCCTTTCTATACCTTTCCTAACCTTTCCCTTTTCTTGTCGGGCTATGATGTGGTTTTAGGAAACGATGTCATTGTGGATCAAGACAACAGGACTTTTGGAGGAGATGCGGTTACGATTCTGGTCCCCCTCTTTTTAAAACACCCCATTATCCAGGATTTTCGAACCCCTGTTCTTTTCCCTTTAGCACGATCGGTTGAGGTAAAGGGAAACCCAACGGCAGGAGTTTTCGCGCAGACATTTGCTCAAAGCGACCCTAAGAGTCTTGCTTTATCGGACAAGAAGGATCTGACAAAAGGGAAGGTCACGATTGAGGAAGGTCGAAAGGGACCGATTTCAGTAGCCGCCATTGTGGCCATAGAATCGAAAGAGACGAAAGGAGAGAAACAAACGGGGAGTCTTCAGGAGCAAATCGTTGTCTTTGGAGATTCGGACTTTATCAGTAACTTTTACATCAATCAATTGGGGAACAAAGACCTTTTCCTCAATACGGTTAATTGGCTAAGCGAAGAGGATTACCTTATCTCCTCAAGGCCTAAGAGACTGGAATACAACTATCGATTTTTGAAATATCAGGATACAAAAAGGCTGTTCTGGCTTCTGGTGATCCTTCAGCCGGCGTTGCCCCTGGCCGTAGGATTGGTGATTTATATTCGTCGAAAGATGAAAGGATGAGCTGTATCCCCTCAGTCTCGGGCGTGATTGGATCGGGGGTAGTCTCCCCTCCGAAACCTTGAAAAGCGGATCATTGGAGAGGGGACAACGGACGGCTATTGCTGAGGAACCGTTTTAAAGGTATTCGGCCCCTTCCTCATCGCTCGAAGGTGCGGCTTCAAGTTTTTTCCGGAGGGACCACCCCGATCTTGAAGATGGGATTTCCGGCCATGCCTGAGGGATTACGATGAGCTTCAAGAAGACTGCGATCCTGGCCATCATTTTTATTCTGGTAGCTGGGTTTCTCTTTCAACTAAAATGGCGGGAATCGAGTCAGAAGGTCGAAAGAATATTTATTTTCAAACCCCAGGAGGTTGAAGAGATAAGATTGCTAAAATATGAACAGACGATCACTTTAAAAAAAGAAGAAAAGGAATGGAAAGTATGGACGTCGACAGAGATAGGATCAGCCAAAACCATTGGTGATGAAAAGATCATTCACAACCTCCTGTCGATTTTCGATTACGGAATTCTTGATGTCATTCATGATCACCCCGCAACGCTTACCGATTTTGGTCTCGACAATCCAGAATTTGCATTGAGTATCAAAATGAAAGGAGACTCTGATTTCAAGACCCTTCTGATAGGCAGCGATAACCCTTCTCAAACCAGTTGTTATGCTAAAGTGGAGACGTTGCCACGGGTTCTCCTTCTTGGTATTCTCTATAAAAGGGATTTAGATTCGATCTTTGATCGCCTTCACGTCGATGCCAATGGCAAATCGAAAGCAGGCAAGCCATAATCCTTCTCACGTAAAGACAGAAACAGTACCTCCTCCGTCTCCCGTGCGGAGAGGGGAAGAGTGAGGGGGAGCAACACTTGAGTAGATAAATCTACTAAAACTCTTATAAAAGAATGAATAAGGGAGGAGATTATGGACTTTGAATTGAGCGACAGGCAAAAAAGGATCCGGTTGGCAGCAAGAGATTTTGCGGAGGGCGAATTCAAAAATATTGCGCGAGATTGTGATGCCAAAGAAGACTGTCCAAGAGAACTCATCAAGAAAGCAGCAGAACTCGGTTTTATCGGGGCTTTCATCAAAAAGGAATACGGAGGCATCGGGTTGGGGTTTCTTGATCATGCAATCATTTTGGAAGAATTCTGGAGAATTGACCCAGGACTTGGACAGGAGCTCTGTTCAGTAACCTTCGGAGCGGAGGAGTTACTCCTGTTCGGTTCTGAGGAGCAGAAGAAAAAATATCTGCCCCCTCTGACAAAAGGAGATTGGATCATGGGGTTCTCCATTACAGAACCGGAAGCAGGAAGTGATACATCCTCAGTTATGACGACGGCTGAAAAACAAGGAAATGAATACGTCATCAATGGAAACAAGGTGATGATTGGGAATGGGACGGTGGCCAATTTCCTTCTGGTTTTCTGCCTCACCAATCCTGAGGCCCAATCCAAGTCGAAAAGACATAGTATCATCATCGTGGAAACGGATAGAACGGGTTACAAGGCCGACAAGATTCATGGAAAGATGGGGATCCGGGCCTCGGATACGGCGAATATCTTTTTCAATAATGTCAGGGTGCCAAAAGAGAATCTGGTCGGAACGGAGGGGAATGGATTCCTGCAACTGATGAAATTTTTTGACCATTCAAGGGCCTACGTGGCAGCCCACGGGGTAGGTCTTGCACAGGGCGCGCTCGAGCAGGCCATTAACTATGTGAAAAAGAGGAGACAGTTTGGCCAGACGATTGGGTCTTTTCAAATTACTCAATTCAAGATTGCCGAAATGGCCACCCTGGTTGAATCTGCTCGATGCCTTGTCCATAAAAGTTGTTCAGGCGTCGACCGAGGGACCATTGATACAAACCTGGTTGCCATGACAAAATGGTGGGCCTGTAATGTCGCTGTAAAGGTGGTGGATGAAGCCTTGCAACTGCATGGAGGATATGGTTACATTAATGATTATGATATCGAACGCTTCTACAGGGCTGCGAAAGTCCTTGAAATATATGAAGGTACAAAAGAGATTGAGAAGACGATCATCGGCAGAAATATCCTTGGAAAAACATAAAGAGCATTCCATTGCTCCTTAGGGCCTGCACATGAACAACAATCCGCTCACCCTGAGCCTGTCGAAGGGTGCCGTTCATGGTTCGACAAGCTCACCACGAACGGTCGTTGCCAATGCAACTGTTATGTTAAAGTTATTTGTGCGCATCCCCTTAAAAAGCCATTTTCATGAAAAAGAAGGTCGGAGTCTATATCTGTCACTGTGGCACGAACATCGCTGCCACGGTTGATTGCCAGCAGTTGGTTCAATTCTTCGCTTCTCTTCCTGGAGTGAAGGTGGCCAGGGACTACCGCTATCTCTGCTCTGATCCCGGACAGGACCTCATCAAGAAGGATATCCGGGAGATCGGGATCGATCGGGTGGTGATTGCTGCCTGCTCGCCTCGAATGCATGAGACAACCTTCCGAAACGCCCTGGTTCAAGAGGGCATCAATCCCTATTTTCTCAATATTGCGAACATCCGGGAACAGTGTTCCTGGGTTCATAAGGATAAAGAAGAAGCTACGGAGAAAGCGAAACAGATCATTGCAGCAGCCGTGGCCAGGGTCTGGCGCCAGGAGGCCTTGAGACCGAGGAAGGTGGAGATCAAGCCCTCGGTCCTTATCGTTGGTGCAGGGATTGCCGGAATTCAGGCGGCTTTGACCGCTGCAAACGGCGGAATGAAGGTCATTCTCGTCGAGAGGTCTCCCTATATCGGCGGCCATATGGCCCAGCTCGACAAGACCTTTCCCACGCTAGACTGCGCCTCCTGTATCTTCACACCCAAGACAGTAGAAGTGGCCAGGAATAAGAATATTGAACTTTTGACTACATCCGAGGTAGTGGAGGTCAAGGGCCATGTCGGAAACTTCCGAGTAAGGATCCGGAGGTACCCTACCTATGTCGATCATCACCGGTGCACAGGCTGTGGAGATTGCGTCGAGGCGTGTGTCCTGAAAAAAGGAGTGCCATCGGAGTTTGAAGAAAGGACCACCAGACGAAAGGCAATCTATATTCCCTTTCCCCAGGCGGTTCCCCTGAAGGCAATTGTGGATCGGGAGAGCTGTCTACTTTTGAGCCGTGGGAAATGTAAGAAGTCGTGTGTAGAGGCCTGCAAGGCAGGGGCCATCGATTTTGATCAGAAGGAAGATGTGATTGAGCGAGAGGTGGGCTCGATCATCCTGGCCACGGGTTTTGACCTCTTTGATCCTCATCTGCTATCCCAATATGGGTACGGAGTCTATGATAATGTCATCACGAACCTCCAGTTCGAGAGGCTCTCAAGCCCTTCTGGGCCGACAAAGGGAGAAATACTGCTAAAAGATGGGACCGTTCCGAAAAGCATTGCCTTTCTTCACTGCATTGGAAGCCGGGACGAAAATGCAAAGCTTTACTGTTCCCGGGTTTGCTGCATGGCCTCGATGAAACAGGCCCATCTGGCAAAGGAGAAGACAGGAGCCGAGATCTACGAGTTTTACATTGACATCAATGCCTTTGGAAAAGGATATCAGGAATTCTACAAACGGGTAAGGGAAGAAGGGATTTTCTTTATCCGGGGAAAAGGCTCCGAAATCTACAGCAGGGATGGCCGCCTTGTTGTTGAAGCAGAGGACACATTGCTTGGAACACCAATTGAGACCGTCGTGGATATGGTCGTTTTAGGAACAGGTCTAACAACCCGTAAGGATTCCGAAAGGGTAGCACAAGTTTTTGGCGTCAGCCAGAGTGCAGACGGGTTCTTCATGGAGGCCCATCCAAAATTGAGGCCGGTTTCGACAAATGTTGATGGAATCTTTATCGCAGGGTGCTGCCAGAGCCCCAAGGATATTCCGGATACCGTGGCCCAGGCCGAGGGAGCGGCAGCAGAAGTACTTTCCCTTGCCTCTCAGGGCGAGATTGAAGTCGAGGCCACAACATCATCGATTGACCCGGAGATCTGTTCGGGCTGTAAATTGTGCATCGAGGTCTGTCCCTATTCAGCCATTGAATTTCTTGAGAATAAGGGGATCTCAGTAGTGAATGAAGCACTATGTAAAAGCTGTGGTTCTTGCACAGCGGTCTGTCCCAGCAAGGCTGCCAAACAGAAGCATTTTACCCAGGACCAGGTGTTGGCTGAAGTCGAAGGATTGGTCGCATGAATTCAGCTTTCAAATTGGAGACTGCAGATCGAGATCCCGAAACACGTTCGGAATGACACAAAAGGAAGGCCCTTCGTTGTTGTTATGCTGAACTTGTTTCAGCATCTCTTTTGAAAGTAACAGATGAAAGTAGACCCCAAAACTCTTGCCCAGGACTTCCACTTAAATCTCTGCATCCAGTGTGGGACGTGTACGGGCGGGTGCCCGGTCAAGTTCCGATCCCCTCTGAATATGCGGAGGCTGGTAAGGGAGACTTACCTCAACGCCGATCTCCCACAGATTCTTAAACGGCCTGAGCTATGGGCTTGTACCACCTGCAGTACCTGTTCTCTTCGCTGCCCTGCAGGAGTCAAGAACGTTGAAATGATCATGGGCATCCGGGATATCCTCACCCGTCAAGGAGATGTCCCTTCAACGATAAGAGATGCCCTTGAGAATACCTTCCTTCACGGAAACCCATGGGGCCGGTTTAAAGACCGAAGGGCAGACTGGGCAAAAGATCTGGGAGTAAAGATCATCGGTGAAGAAAAAACAGAGACCCTCTTCTATATTGGTTGTACCCCTTCTTACGACCCCAGGGCTCAGAATATCTCCAAAGCCCTTGTGAAGGTCTTTCAGAAAGTTGGGCTCGACTTCGGTATCCTGGGAAAGAAAGAAATCTGCTGTGGAAACGAGATACGAAGGATGGGCGAGCAGACCCTCTTCAAAAAGCTGGCCAAGGACAATCTTGCACTCTTTCAAAAGTCCGGACTAAAAAAGATCATTACCATCTCACCCCACTGCTACAATGCCTTTAAAAATGACTATCCGGAGAACAGCTTTGAAGTCCTCCATTATACCCAGCTTCTTGCTGACTGGATCGGCTCCGGTAAATTGAAGTTAGAAAAGAAGCTGGAAATACGCGCCACCTATCAGGACCCGTGTTTTCTCGGAAAACAGAACAAGATCTTTGAAGAACCCAGAAAAATCCTCTCTGCCATCCCTGGACTCAATTATGTCGAGATGGATAGATCGCGAGAAAGAAGTTTGTGTTGTGAAGGGGGAGGAGGAAGGATGTGGGCTGAAGGTGGAACAACAGGCTCTCGAAACGCTGAGATTCGAATCCAGGAGGCGCTGGGGTTAGGAGCCAGCGTCATTTCCACATCTTGTCCTTTCTGTCTATTGACCCTGGAGGATGCCGCCAAAATCTCTGGACGAGGCGACCAGATTATGGTAAAAGACATTTCAGAATTGGTAGCAGAAGCAATGGATGATCCAAATTCCAATAATCAAATCCCAAGCTCCAAATAAGCTTCAATGACCAAAATATACAAAACAAATAAGCTATCTATCCCACCCCCATCCTGGCCCTTCCCCTGAAGAGACTGTGTCGCAATAGGGGAATTGGTGGTGGTTGTCATTCTGAACGAAGTGAAGAACCTAATCATTTCAACTGATTCGACCGTAGAGATTCTTCGGCCACTGCATCAGAATGACAATACGACACAGTCTCTCAAGGGGGCGGTCAGAGCTTGCCCCGTACTCGATACGGGGAGGGGGATGGGGTATCTGTCGGAGGGTTCAAATGAACATGATTGTTTGTGTCAAAAGGATTCCAAAAACTGCTGAGGCCGATCTCTTTATTGATAAGGACGGAAAAGATATTAAGAAAGATAATCTGGTCTTTGCCCTCAATGACTGGGACGGGTATGCCGTCAGGGAAGCAGCCTTGTTGAGAGAAAAACACGGTGGTGAAGTCACTGTTCTCACAGTTGGCCCTGAAGAATCTAAAGAGGTGCTGACAAGATCTCTGGCCATGGGTGCTGATCGTGCTTTAAGGATCGAGGCTCCGGAATCTGCTGATGCTAATCTGATTTCGAAGATCCTCTATCAGGCAATCAAGAATGGGCCTTTTGACCTGGTCCTGACAGGCGTACAGGCAGAAGATGATGGATGGGGACAGGTCGGCGTTGCATTAGCTCAGAGATTGGGCCTCCCCTATGCAGCCATTGTCAACCGTATTGAGATTAGCGGAGAGAAGGCCCTCGTTAAAAGAGAGTTGGAGGGCGGGATTGAAGAGGTTGTTGAACTAAAACTTCCCGCTGTCCTGACGATCCAGACAGGGATCAATGAGCCCAAATACGTCTCCCTTGCAGCGATCTTAGAAGCTGAAGATAAAGAGATGAAAGAGACGACTCTTGATGAGGTTGGGGTCACTGAAACAGGACCTCTCGATGTGACCATTGACCAGGTCTCGTTCCCACCGACCGGAAAGATGGCAGAGATATTGAAAGGAAATCCTGAAGAGGTCGTGGTTCAGTTGACCGAAATTATAAAGAAAAAGAAAGGGTAAACGAAAATCCGTGAGAGCGTGAGACGTGAGTCGTAAGTGGTTTTACCCCTTACCCCTAACGCCTTACTCTTACGCATTGGGCTTTGGAATAGGAGGCAGAGGAAATGGGCGAAATTTTTGTTTTGGTCGAGCACAGACAGGGGAAGGTCCGGGATATCACCTATGAGATGCTGGGAGCCGGAGAGAAGATAGCCATGGAGCAGGGAGCCTCTTTAGTGGCTATCCTGTTGGGCCACGGGGTCAAAGATACTGCAGAAGAACTGGCTCCAAGGGCATCCAAGGTCCTGGTAATGGAAGACGAAAAATTGCACCATTTCAATTCGCTTCCCTATCAAAAAGTACTTTCCGCGCTCCATTCAAAATATCAACCCTTTCTCACCCTGATCGGACACACCGCTTTCGGAATGGACCTGGCTCCAAGTCTTTCAGTTGAATTGGGCCTTCCTCTTGCGACCGATTGCATCGGGATCTTCTCTGAAGGAACTCAATTAAAAGCTGTCCGTTCAATCTATGGAGGAAAGGTGAACGCCAATGTGTCACTGAGAGAATCAAAAGGATATCTCGCCACAATTCGGCCTGGTACCTTTCCTGCCAAGGCGCCTGATGCTAAAAAAGGAGGCATCGTCATCGAGCCTTCCCTGCTCAGCGAAGCCCTTGATGTAAAAAAATTTGTCGAATACTTTGAAGCACCTCTCACCGGAGAGGATATCACTCAGGCGGAGATCATTGTTTCTGTTGGACAGGGCATTGGTGGACCTGAGAACATTCCTCTTGCCGAAGAAGTGGCAAAAAATCTGGGCGGAGTGCTGGCCTGTTCCCGGCCAGTCGTGGACCGGAATTGGTTGCCCAAAGATCGTCAGGTGGGAATCTCAGGGAAGACGGTGAAACCGAAGATTTATGTTGCCATCAGCATCAGCGGCGCCTTCCAGCATGTGACGGCCATGCAGGGCTCCGAAACGATCATCGCAATCAATAAAGACCCTCGCGCTCCAATCTTTAGCATCGCCGATTACGGCATCGTGGCTGATTTTCAGAATATCCTGCCTGTTTTGAAAGTAAAAACCAAAGGAGGAATAAAGTAGTCGACAAGCCCGCCTTAACAACCAGAATGCAGTATATCGAATTTTGAAGAGGACTCCAGATGCCGATGGGTCTCTGCAAAAGCTGAAGCCTCCAACCTTCCGAGATGTCCAACAGGACGTACGGGATACCCCTTTTGGCACACTGCACTGAAATCATAACGGAACGAATTGAATTTTCTGATCTTGCGGGTTAAGGATTTGAGAAAGGACTACCGACAGGGCGGAAAAAGATGCTATTCAAAACACCGGCGGACACTCATAGGGCCTATGAGCGATTCCTGAAGAAACACAATTTTAGGAAGGCCTACAAGTGCCTTGAGAGCCTGCTCCATCAGTTTCCGGGCGATGAATCCCTCCTTGTGGATATTGTGAACCTGGCTTATTTCAACTGGGGGAGCTATGAAATGGCTCGGCCCTGGCTCTTACAGCTTACGAGAATGCGCTCCCTCTGGCAAGACTATGCCCTGCTCAGCCGGGGTGAAGCCCAGGCCGGAAACATCCGACAGGCCAGGGATTACCTGGGCAAGGCGAAGGAGGTCTTTGAGAAACGGGCTACCCTTTCGGATAAGAGGGAGGCGAAGGCAACTTTTTCCG
>DATIGG010000592.1:0-2267 GCA_035454825.1 Thermodesulfobacteriota bacterium
TTCTGCGGAGATGATTTTGTCACGGAGCTGATCATAAACCTCCTGTCGCATTGTCTTTACGGAAATCTTTTCGATGGTCATCTTCTCTCCATAAAATATATGTGATCACATATTACAAATTTCATTAATAAATAATAATAACAATTTTAAACAGTTATAAAAAACATTTTTCTATTGACAATAAACAAAAAATATTATAGTCTTCATCTTACAACATTGCAAGTGCCCATGCAACAAAATTCTCAGAGTAAAATTCCCAAAGTGACTTTCATTCGAAGGGGGGTGAGCCAGGAATCCACTCAACATCCATGATTTTAGGTTTATCAGTTTTTAGGAAGATGGTAAATTCAAAAACAGAACGTTCAGCCGGAGAAATGAAGGAGGTTTGACAATGAGAAGCAAGAAATCAGGAATGTCCGTGGTCATCGTATTGGCAATCTGTTTTTTGCTGGGTGGAATCATTCATCAGGCCCAGGCAAATCCTTACGCGAAATACGCGGGAACGACGCTGGTCGTCAATTTCCCATCCCATCCTTATTATGAATATGCGATCAAACTGCTCCCTGAATTTACCAAAGAGACCGGAATCAAGGTTGAGATTGACAAGATCGAGTACATGAAGATGCGGGATAAGCAACTGCTCGAGATGTCCAAACCCAAGGGAGATTATGATCTGGTTTCCTACGTGGTCATGTGGAAGACCGAGTATGTGTCCAAGGGACTTCTCACACCCCTGGCGCCATTCTTCACCAATCCTGCGCTGGCAGACCCCAGTTACGATTCGGCGGATATCGTTCCTGCCTACCTCCAGACAACGGGAATGGCGGGCGGGAGAAAGATCTATCTGCCCGGTCCGACCGCGGCCTGCTATGGGATTCCCTTTGGATCGGAAACGAGCATGTTCGCTTATCGGAAGGATATTTTTCAAAAGCATGGGTGGAAAGTGCCCCAGACGTATGATGAAATGCTGAAACTCTGCAAACTCGTGAAAGAGAAAGAGCCAGAGATGGGGGGAATGACCATGAGGGGCGAAGCCGGGCATCAGGTCCAGCATGGGTGGTTGAACCATCTGACCCCTTACGGGGGAAGCGCTTTTGACGATAACTGGGAGCCTGCTTTCCATAAAGAACCCTCCATCAAGGCCATCAAGGCCATGATCGAGATTGTGAAGACAGGTCCTCCCGGGATTCCTACCTTTGCCTATGGCGCGATGAGTGATGCATTCCTCCTGGGAAAAGCAGCTATGTATCTGGACAGCACCGCCATGCCGGGACTGGTGAGGGATCCCAACAAATCGAAGATCGTGGGAAAAGTGGGCTATGCCCTCCATCCGAAGGCAGTGAAATACTCCACCGAGACAGGAGGTTTTGGGATCGCCATTCCAGCCAACTCAGCAAAAAAAGAGGCGGCCTTCCTGCTCCTGCAATGGTTCACTTCGAAGGCCCAAGACCAGAAGATTGCCCGCCTCGGGGGGATGCCTAACCGAATATCCACACTGAAGGACCCTGGAATGCAGAAGGAATATCCGGAGTTTTCAGCGATCCTTGAAAATTTGAAATATGCAAACCCGGACTGGCGGCCCCTGATTCCTGAATGGCCTGAAATTTCGATGCAGTATGTCGGCATTGCTCTTCATGAAGCCATCACGGGAAAGAAGACCCCGGAGAAGGCCATGGCCGACGTGGTCGAGCCGGTCAAAAAGATCATGGAGAAAGCCGGTTACTACAGTTGGAAGAAGTAGTTGTTTCCATGAAATGAGTTGAAAAATGGATTACGCGGAAGTCGGCGGAGGCCCCCTCTGGTCTCCGCCGCACTCGGGAGAAAATCGATGGCCAAACAAAAAGGACTGTTCAGAGGCGTAACTCCTTATCTTTTTGTGGCGCCCGCATTGATTGTTCTCGCCTTCACGTGCCTCTACCCTGTGATCAAGGGTTTCGAACTCAGCTTTTTCGACTGGAAGCTGGGCACTCCGATAGAGTCCCGTAAATTTGTGGGGTGGGAAAATTTTATCTGGGCCTGGAATGATCCCGCACTCTTCAACTCCATCAAGGTCACCATCATCTTTGCCATCTCAGCCGTGTCGGTCGAACTCTGTCTGGGCCTGATCCTGGCGCTCCTCATGGAAAAAGGCATCAAAGGAATCGCCCTTTTTAGGACGGTTTTCATCGTCCCGATCATGATTGCCCCGGTGGTGGTAGGATTGATTTGGAGATATCTATTTGATGCCAATTTTGGCCTGATCAATTACATCGTTCAATTGGTTGGCT
>DATIGG010000593.1:0-2808 GCA_035454825.1 Thermodesulfobacteriota bacterium
GGGTTCTGATCCGACAGGGTCAGTTTGATGACCTGGGCCACCGAGGGCACAGTTAAAAGGAGGACCAGGCCGATCCCTCCAACAACCGCTAACAATCCTTTTCTCTTCATCTTTCTCCTCCTTAAGCAGAAATTGTATAGCGCCCGCCTGCGCCAAAGCTTCGGCGGGCAGACATAGCGCATGGCGTAACGGTTAAGATTGTATCCGGAGTGGAGCAGAGCGGAATTCCGGATACAATCTAGATGAGCGAAGCCGCGGGCCCGAAGCTATGGGGATTCAATCAAGCACCTTCGGTCTTAGCAGCGGCTTATGGATGTCGTTCTGTGACAACGGAGTCAGATTCTGGCGATCCTGCAGGGGGTGTTTTGAAGGAAGACCGGATTTGGATGGATGCCCACAAGGGAAGAGACTTCGATTTTGCAGTAAGAGGGCACACCTCTGTGCCTCCACTGGGATGACCCATGGATACGGTTTTGGATTCAACGAGGATCCTCCTCAAACATAGACTTTCAAGGAGGACATCCGGGGTGCGGTAATAGGTCATCTGCCAGGCCTATCGAATGAGGTGGCAAGGTTTCTCTCTGGATCATTTTCCCTTGCCCACAATAGGGACAAACCCTGGGATCAATCCCGGTAATCCGAGTCAATAGGTCTTGCCACGATTCTTTTGGACCTTTCTTGGGCTCCTCGCCGGTGGATACCCCCAGAAGTCTTTTGCATCGTAAAAGCTTCCCCTTTCGGTTCCGATGACTCAAAATCCCATAATACCGGATCTTGACAAACTGACTGGGTAGAACATGAAGCAGAAAACGGCGAATGAACTCCAAGGTCTTCAGGGTTAAGAATTTGATGGAGTTGTTGTCTGCCGAATCCCTCCATCGAAAGGTCACCTCGTTGCCTTCCAGTTTGACCAACCGATCATTGGAGAGGGCCACTCGATGAGTATAGCGGCCCAGATAGTTCACTACTTTTTCAGGATGTTTCAAAGGGGGCTTACAGTAAACCACCCAATCCTGACGATAAAGATTCGTGAGGAATCTTTTAAAAGCAGGAGTTTCCTTCAGTTCCTCGATCTGTCCTGGGAACTTGAGTTGCCCGGCGTCATATTCCTTTTTCAAACCATCCAAGAATTTGCCTCGAAACAAAGAGGACAGCACCTTGACCGGGATGAAGAAGTCCTTCCTCGAACGGAGCCATCGCTTTCCATCCAGAGATAATCCTCCCCCGGTCGTCAGGCAGTGCAGATGAGGATGGTCGATCAAGGTTTGGGACCAGGTATGCAAGATTGCTATAAATCCGATCTCAGCCCCCAGATGTTTTGAATCCCGAGCCAGGGCGATGAGTGTTTCGGAGACAGCCTTGAAGAGAAGGCCGTAAACGATCTTTTGATTCCTCAGGGCCAAGGGCCTAAGCCCTTCGGGAAGGGTAAAGACCACGTGGAAGTAGGGGGTGGGGAGTAAATCTTTTTGTCTTGCTTCGAGCCATCGCTCTTTTTCCAGACACTGACACTTGGG
The DNA here is from genome assembly GCA_035454825.1 of Thermodesulfobacteriota bacterium. Taxonomy (GTDB): domain Bacteria; phylum Desulfobacterota; class BSN033; order BSN033; family UBA1163; genus DATIGG01. The sequence continues at coordinate 1,515 of DATIGG010000593.1, forward strand.
GCAGTGCCTGTTTCGACATGAATTATAAGAGATCCGAACTGTTCCACAGTGATCGCATTGATCGATATGACCGCCCAGTTCTGCGGTACGGCAAGTCTCGATGGCCCGCATGGTCCGAAGATGTCCAAGGGGTAGCTCATGAGCTTCACGATAAGCCGGTCCATAAGCCCGGAAGATATCGGCGACTTCTAAAGAGCGTTTCATGAGAAGCCAACCTCTCGATCAGGTCGGCTTCTCGGGGTCTCCCAAAAGATCTAAGGGGCTGGTGACTTGGGTCAATTCCTTTCGACTCAGATGGAGATAAACAGCCGTTGTCTTAGGATTGGTGTGCCCCAACAGATGCTGAATATGATAAAGGTCGGTCCCTGCTTCTAAGAGATGAGTTGCAAAACTGTGCCTTAGCGTGTGCACGATAGCGGGTTTCTTAATCCCTGCTTTACGAAGGGCCTTGGTAAAGACCCTCCTCACGGCCGTTGTTGAAAGAGGTTTCTTGCGAGAAGGATTACAGAACAGCCAGTCCTGGGGCCGGTACTTTTTCCAGTACTCCCGTAGAATATCCAAATTCCGTTTGCCCAATAGCGTATATCGATCTTTGTTCCCTTTTCCATGGGCAACCCGAATCATCATCCGCTGGCTGTCGATATCCGTAAGCTTGAGTTGAAGGGCTTCGCTGATCCGCAGACCCGCAGAATAGATTGTCATCAGGATCGCCCGATGCTTGAGGTTCTTGACCGCTCCGAAGAGAGCCTCCACCTCTTGCTGAGAGAGAACGGTCGGAAGCCTCCTCCCTCCCTTTCCCTTCGGAATTCGGAAGCCTTCCCAATCCCTCTTGAGCGTCGTCTCATAAAAAAACTTCAACGCCCCATAGGCTTGAGTGACAGCTCCCTGAGAAACGTTTCGTCCCTTGATGAGATAATGGAGATACTCTCGAATCTCAGGGTCCCCCAATTCCTCAGGGGATCGATGAAAGTAAAGGGTAAACCTCCTGACACAGGCCAAATAAGTACGCCTTGTGTGAGGACTAAAATTCCTCAACTCCAAATCCCTCTTCATCTGATCGTACAATCTTCCCATGACTGCTCTCCTTTCTCTAACCATGGATTTAGTAACCCCCAGGTTTTACCAGAAAAGAGAGCAGGCTGGAACTTCAGACCCGCGAAGAAGAGAGAGGGCGCTTCTAAACAACACTCCTTCGCCAGAACCTATTCTGTTGTCAAAGAGCCAACTGTTTAAACTACCGCAAAGCGGTTTCGTTCATCGAAGAAGGATTGGACGACTCCGCCTGCCATCCCCG
>DATIGG010000594.1:0-3278 GCA_035454825.1 Thermodesulfobacteriota bacterium
GGGGTCTATACGATATCGACTAATACCGCCTGTGCCTATGATGCGGCTGCGTTCCTCTGCGAGGCGATCAGGCGGACGAATATAACTCCGGAGACGCCCCTCCAGGAGGCAAGGACGAAGATTCGTGATGAGCTGCCAAAGATAAGGATGAAAACCTTTACTTCCCAGGAGTTCTATTTTGGCCAGGGGGGGCGGTACGAGAAGAACCGCATGGCCAGACCTATGACTTTGATTCAAGTGAAGGATGGAAAACTCATTTCTATCGGACAGGTAACACAGTAAAAAAACAGATACCCTTGTTAAAGTGTCCTTGATTGGCCCCGCTTCCCTGCCTAAGCCAAGCAGAGAAGCGGGGTGTACTGGGATTTTGACCTCTGGGGATTGTAAACCATGATCAGTCAGATTGTGAACGGCTTGATGTTAGGTAGTCTCTATGCTCTGATCACCCTTGGTTATGCTCTGGTTTTGGGGATCCTTGGAATTTTCAACATGGCTCATGCTGAGATCTTCATGGGGGGTGCTGTTCTCGGCTGGCTCATGATCACCAAATGGCACTTATCTTTGGTTTTTGTTGTTCCGGCTGTGATGATAGGGGGCGTTGCATTAGGAGTGATAACAGAGTTCTTTTGTGTTCGACGTTCGGTGAGAGCCGGTAGTTTTTTTGTTCCAGCTGCCACCACGATAGGCTTCGGTCTTATTCTCATCTCCTTGGTCCAGAACATCGCTGGGACAAATCCATTACCCATCTCCGTCCCCTTTCAGTTCACTCAGGTTCAGTTAGGCAATATCAGTTTTCCACTCGTGAGCATCATCGTTTTCTTTACCTCTCTCATCGTACTCGCCGTCCTGGGTTATTATTTGAAAGGCACATCCTTGGGACTCGCCACCAGGGCCGTAGGAGAGAATCCAGAAGTGAGTCAACTCCTTGGTTTGAATGCCACCCGGATCGTACAAATCACCTTTGGAATCAGCGGATTAATCGGTACGCTCTCCGGGCTGGTGTTCGGAATCATGGCGGGCGCAGCCCACCCCCACATAGGTGAAGTCGCGGGTCTAAAGGGAATCTGTTTAGTCGTTATTGGCGGTATGGGGAGCATCCCCGGGGCGGTCATCGCCGCATTTATCGGGGGGATGGCGGAGGTGATGACGGCCATTTACTGGGAAGCGAAGTACGTCGATGGGGTGCTGTGGCTGATCATGTTTGCCATCCTTTTGTTTCGGCCGCTGGGATTAATGGGAAAGGCTGAGGAACTGGAGAGGTTACAATGATTGAAAGTTTCCTGACGCCTCTGTTTCTGGATCTCCTTGGGATAAACATCCTCTTTGCAGTAAGCTGGTACATCCCTTCCGCCTGCGGTCAGTACTCTTTCGGTCATTGCGGTCTAATAGGCCTCGGCGCTTATGTATCAGGGGCGATGACGACCCTGATGGGCCTACCTCTTGCCTTGGCGATGATTGCCGGCATGGTCATATCTTCTCTTGCCGGTATGTTATTCAGCGCGATCGGACTGAAGAGCAAAGACGCTTATGCAGCGATCATGACATTGGCCTTGGCCCAGATTGCGGTGGTCGCTTTCAAAGCTATCCCGGCAACGGGAGGGGTTATGGGCTTCTTAGTCACACCCATCGTGAAGCCACTCATGGTATGGATTGGAGTTTTGGTCTGCCTCGTATTTACATATAGGCTTGAAAACTCGCGTTTAGGGCGAACATTTGAAGCCATTAAGATGAGCAATAAAGTGTCAGCGACACTGGGTTTGAACACAACCTACTTCAAAGTCTTAGCCTTTGGGATTGGCGGTGCGATGGCCGGGTTGGCGGGTGTTTTCTATGCTCATTCCATATCTTGGATTGAACCCCAATCTTTTGCTGTCTGGCTGACGGTAACGACCTTTACTTACGTATTGGTAGGTGGAAGCGAGACCATGTGGGGAGCGGTTGGAGGCGCCGTTCTACTGACCTTCTTGCTCGAGTTTGTCAGATTTGCGACTGCATGGCGACTGTTCATCTATGGGATTCTCATCATTGTCGTCCTGAATTTTCGGCCGACAGGACTTATTACCAGGGGGAATGTTCACGGTGTAGGGCGATTTCTTTCCAGGATCAGCCGATTGATGCTGAGAAAGACCGAATAGAGAAGGAAACCATCGGGTAGGATAATGCTTGAGATCAAGGACCTCAGCAAGAGTTTCGGTGGCGTGAGCGCCGTCAATCATGTGTCGATTAAAGTTGTAAAGGGCGAGATTCACGGCCTGATTGGTCCGAATGGGGCTGGAAAGACCACCCTGTTTAAACTGGTAAGTAAAGTATTGAAACCCGACGCGGGCAGAATAGACTTCAATGGCACCGTCGTTACGGGGTTGCCGAGCTACCAAGTCGCCCGCCTGGGAATTGGATACGTTTTCCAGGATAGTCTGCTCTTTGGCAGCATGACCCTATTTGAGAACATGTCAGTCTGTGGGAACACACCGGTCAATTCCGGCTTGCTCTCCCTGCTGCCAGTATATCAGAAGAAAGAGGAGCGAAGACTAAGAGAAAGAGTGAGAGAGGTCCTGAAGTTATTTAACCTGGAAGCAAAAGCTGAGTTTTACCCAAGACAGCTATCCTATGGCGACCAACGTCGGGCATTGATCGCCCGGACACTCATCAACGGAGCTTCCTTGTTTTTGTTAGATGAGCCCTCGGCCGGAATGAATACCATTGAAAGGGAAGAGCTGTCGAAGGATATCCAAGCGATGCGAAAGCAAGGGCATACCATCTTCATCATTGAACACAATCTGAGACTGATCATGGGGATATGCGATACTATTTCCGTGTTGAACTTTGGCAAGTTGATTTATGAAGGGACGCCCAAAGAAGTCGCGAATGACAAAGGTGTCATAGAAGCCTACATCGGGAAAGGAAATGGCTAGCCAGGTAGCACTATCGGTTAACAATGTTCATGTCAGATACGGAGATGCCGAAGTTCTGAGGGGTGTCAATGTTAAGGTGAACTTCGGTGAGACGATCACGGTCATCGGAGCGAATGGTGCCGGGAAAACAACTCTTTTGAAAACGATTTCAGGACTGCTCAAACCGGTCGACGGAACGGTCATGTTTGGCACCGATCTCATCCATGGTAGGCCAGCCTACAAGATCCGGAAGATGGGCTTAATTCATGTGCCGGAGGGGAGAGGTATTCTCCGCAATCTTACCGTCCATGAGAACTTGTTGATGGGAGCTTTCGGTGGGGAAAAAAAGGAAACAATGAAGACCATGGAATCTGTTTATGGTCGCTT
>DATIGG010000595.1:0-2243 GCA_035454825.1 Thermodesulfobacteriota bacterium
TAAATTTGGCCCTTCAAGGGTCATCGACACGCCTATTTCTGAGTCGGGTTTTGTCGGGGCCGCTGTTGGAGCCGCCCTGACCGGGATGAGGCCAGTGGTAGAGGTGATGTTTATTGACTTTACAACTTGCGCCATGGACATGATCGTCAACCAGATGGCCAAGATTCACTACATGTTTGGAGGGAGAGGGAAGGTCCCTTTAGTATTACGTACGAATCTTGGGGCAGGCAGGGGAACCGGAGCCCAACATTCTCAGAGTTTTCATGCCTTCTTTCTCCATATTCCAGGGTTGATCGTCGTCACTCCGTCAACCCCTTATGACGCAAAAGGCCTTTTGAATACAGCGATCCAGGACGAAAATCCGGTTCTATTTTTTGAACATAAGAAACTGCTTGCCGTAACGGGGGATGTCCCGGAGAAATATTACACCATTCCCTTTGGAAAGGCAGACTTCAAAAGGATGGGCAGGGATATGACCATCGTAGCTACCCATGCCATGGTCCATCGATCGCTCAGTGTCGCTGAGAAGTTTGCCAAAGAAGGAATTGAGATCGAGGTTCTGGACCCAAGAACTCTCAGGCCCTTGGATAAAGAATCCATATTCGAATCGGTAAAAAAGACAGGAAGACTCATTGTAGCAGACGAGGGGCCCGTCACTTGCGGAGTGGCAAGCGAAATTTCTGCAATGATCGCGGAGGAAGCCATCGAATATCTACGAGCACCCATTCTGCGCGTTGGTTCACCCGATGCTCCTGTTCCAACGAGTCCTCCTTTGGAAAAGGCCTATATCCCTGATGAAGACGATGTGATTGAGGCTGTCAACAAGATGAAGGTGTTCCTGTGAGATGAGGTGGAGTCTTGGCAACGGATGGGTCAAACGTTTTTAGAGCAGTCCCTTCAGCTCGATGGAGGGCGAAGAAAGAGGGAATAGACCTTTCTTTGGTGAAGGGATCCGGGCCAAAAGATATTATTTTGCCAAGAGACATTGAGAAGTTCAAAACGACAAAGAGTGCGATAAAGACCATCACCCATGCGAAAAAAATGTGGGCTTCTTCTTTGGCAAGAAAGTTAGCGGAGAAAAAGGGAATTTCCCTCAAGGGGGTCGAGGGAACAGGGAATCGAGGGAGAGTCATGATGGCCGATGTCATGAGAGCTCTTGAGGAAGGAGTGATTCCCGAAAGTGCAAAAGCGATGTTCGGCCGAACTTTCCCAATGAGCCAGATGAGAAGAGTGATTGCCAAGCGGATGTCCCAAAGTGCCTTCACAGCCCCCCACATCTATTTTTTTACTGACGTAGAGATGGACACACTCGACAAATTACGAGAGGAAGTCCTTCCGGAGTTCGAAAAAAATTTTAAAATTCGGATCTCCATCAATGATTTTCTTATCAAAGCGGTGGCCTTAACCATCCGTGAATTTCCAATGCTGAATGCGATCGTAAAAGGTGAAGAAATAGTTGTCATGCCGGAAATCAATATAGGATTAGCGGTCGCTTTAGAAGAGGGCCTGATCGTACCCGCCATCGCTCAAGCCGACCAATTGGGTCTGGGGGAGATTTCCCGGATTCGAGCAGACCTGGTGGAGCGCGCCCGAACTCGGAAATTGAAGTTAGAAGAGATCGAAAGGGGAACCTTTACGATTTCAAGCCTGGCCCAATTCGACATCACGTTTTTCACGGCCATTCTGAATCCACCCCAGAGTGGTATTTTGAGCATAGGAAAGACAGTCGATCATCTTGCTTTGAAAGAGGGAAAGATTACACTGCAGAAAATAGCACGCTTCGGTCTCTCGGTAGACCATCGAATCATTGATGGGGTGGTGGCCGCCACGTTCCTGCAGTCATTGAAGAATCGATTAGAAAAAGCCACCCTTGCGTCTCTTTAGGCGCTTATGAATTAGGGACGGTTTGAAACCGTTCCCTACGAAATTTGAATTTCTCTCACATTCGCTGGGTCAGGAGCAACAATGGCAACAGAAGTCGTCGTCCCCATGTTAGGATTCAGCAACGAAAAAGGAAAGATCGTCAAATGGCTTAAATCCGAAAACGATTTTGTAAAAAAAGGAGAACCCATTTTTGAATTAGAGACGGACAAGGTCGTGACAGAAATCGAAGCACCGGCCACTGGAATACTAAGGAAGATTCTCATCCCTGAAGGTCAAGAAGTACCTGTCCTGACCGTGGTTGCAATCATTACAGAGAAAGGGGAGGAATTACCCGCCCTCCCCCCCCCTTCCATTCCCCA
>DATIGG010000596.1:0-2214 GCA_035454825.1 Thermodesulfobacteriota bacterium
TCTTTCTTCCCATAGTCACTTTGCGTTAACGTTAACACAATTATCTTAATTTTTCAATGGCTTTAAGTGAAGGTTACGGCTACGAAGCCCGTATCGTTCAGGGTCTGACGGCTATATGAAATTTTCAAAACGAATATCATAACCGAATGACGAAACGGGTATCGTTACCGTGATCGTTGGACGAGATCTTTATTTTCCAAATAAATTAATTATTTTCAGGTATTTACTGACACTCACACTGACACTGGCACTTTTGTTCTAAGCTGTCTTTCTCTGGGCCTCAGCCTTGGCCTTGGCGATCGCTTCATCCTCCCTCTTGATTTCGTCCAGGGTCTTGGGTTTCACTTTCTCTGGCATTGGTTCAATTCCATACTTCCATTTCAAAAACTCAACGCCTGTCCTGGGATAAAGGGCATAGATCAGCGTATCACAGAGGTCTCTGGCAAGCCCTTTGGTCTCCTCCTTTGCCTTTTCTAATTCCGGTTCGATCAAATCTGCAGGCCGGCAGGTGATGGGCTCCTTTCCCCTCTTATATCCTTTCAGCGCAACCTTTTTGATCTCATCTGAGATTGGCACCGGTGGTCTTCCATAAAGGCCGTAGACATAATCCGCTGTCTCGTTTGAGATCATCTTATATCTGCCAGCAATGACATTGAGCACCGCTTGAACCCCGATGATCTGGGAAGTGGGTGTTACCAACGGAGGATAACCAAGGTCCTTTCTTGTCTGGGGAAGCTCGGCATAGACTTCATCGATCCGGTGAAGGGCCTTCATCTGCTTGAGCTGGCCCACCATGTTTGAAATCATTCCTCCAGGGATTTGATGTTTGAGGACGTTTGTATCGATCACCGCCATCTTAGTCGTGTCCAGAAAGTCACGATACTTTGGAGCAATCGATTCGAGATATTCCCCCATCTTTAAGAGCTTCGACAAATCGAGTTTAGAATCCCAGGGCGTCCCCTCCAGGGCAACTACCAGAGGCTCCACCGCAGGCTGAGAAGAACGGAGGGCAAAAGGAGCGAGAGCCGTATCCACAATGTCAACCCCTGCTTCAATCGCCTTCAGATAGGTCATGGAAGCCATGCCACTCGTATAATGGGTATGAAGCTGAATGGGAATCTTAACCGTCTTCTTCAATGCCTTGATCAACTCGTAAGCGTCATAAGGAGCCAGAAGCCCTGCCATATCCTTGATGCAGAGCGAATCTGATCCCATATCCACCAGAATCTTTGCCTTTTCAAGGTAGTACTTGAGATTGTAGACCGGCCCTCCCATTCTCCGTTCCGTTAGGGAGTAACAGATGGTTCCCTGAATATGTTTCCGTGCCTTTTTGATGGCTTTGTAGGCAGTCTCGAAATTCCGCTCATCGTTGACGGCATCGAAACAGCGGAAGATGTCAATCCCGACCTCCGCCGATTTCTCAACAAAGGCCTCCACAAGATCGTCAGGATGATTTCGATAGGCAACCAGGTTCTGACCCCGCAGCAACATTTGAAAAGGGGTTTTCGGCATCAATTTCTTCAGTATCCTAACCCTTTCCCAGGGGTCCTCTCCCAAGAATCGATGGGTCACATCAAATGTTGCCCCTCCCCAAACCTCCACCGAATGAAACCCTACCTGATCAAGGTCCGCTGCAATGGGAGTCATGTCTTCGGTTCTCATCCGGGTGGCAAGACAGGATTGATGGCCATCCCGAAAGGTCGTATCCGTAATCTTAATCGGTTTCTTTTCTACTTTTTCCATTCCTTCCATGCTTCATCCTCCTTTCGGCTTGATTGGAACGATTTCCGGTGTGTTAACAACAAGGTGCGTTAATTTGCGTTAACGTTAACATTAAGTTTATAACGTGTCAAGAAAAAACTAGAAGAACTTTTAAAAAAAGTGACATATTCTCTTGATTTTTCGGATTTCAAAATAGGATTACACGGAGAGATTTCTCGATTTTTTTAGAAACCTCTAATGGACTTTTTTCTCATAACCTTCCCAGTACTTGTCCCTCAATCCTTTTTTGTGGATCTTCCCTGACCCTGTTCTTGGAAGGGCATCTTTGAAGTCGACCGATTTGGGAGCTTTGTAATGAGCAATCCTGTCTTTACAGAACCGGATGATCTCGTCCTCGGTTGCCTTCTGGTCTGGTTTTAACACAACGATCCCCTTTACGGCCTCACCCCATTTGGGATCCGGAATACCAACGACAGCGCATTCGAGTATTGC
>DATIGG010000597.1:0-3579 GCA_035454825.1 Thermodesulfobacteriota bacterium
AAAAAAATCAAAGGCCTCTTTTGCCCAGTGTCTCTTGTCGATCCATTTCGCGAGACCCCGGAAGATGTTGAATTGCCAGCCTTTCTCATTAAAGAAAATAACATGGGCCAGCCTCGCGAATCGATAGATCAAAGGACTCGAAGGTCTTGAGACTCTCTGGGAATAGACTTCAGTATTGAGGCCTGTCTTCGGGTCCTTCTCGAAGAGATAAAAACCATCCGGCTGAGGATAATCAAACTCGGACACCAGGCTCTCCCAATTTTTCGAGAGCTCATCCCCCTTACGAATGATGAATTCAACCATGTCGGAGGTAATTCCGTGACCTCCAATGTGGGCGCCGGCATATCCCATGCCCTTGGTGATGGCATAGAGCTTGGCCGCTCGCAACAGCCGTCCTGCCTTCCCCTTGTCCGGTGCTTTCGACTCCTCAGCGAGCTCCGCCACCAGTTTATCGGTGACCACGCAACCAGGAATCTTGTTCGCGTTCATCAGCTTTGCTGCGCCATAGGGCAAAATATAGATATTCGCCAAAACGGGAATGTCGTAATGATGGACTCGGAGCCACTGCAGCACCTCGTGGAACTTCCGGGCGTCGTAGCCGACCTGGGTGATGACAAACTTTGCCCCTGCCTCGAGCTTCTTTTTGAGCTTATAGTACTGGGCCATCTGTTCCGATTCCAATTTCTTGAAAGAAGAGACACAGACCGCGGCATAGAAATCGGTAGGCGCAAGGGCCACCCTCTTTCCCATGGCATGGTGTTCTAACCCTGCATTCATCTGCTCGATCATACGGACCACATTCACCGGGTCAACATCGAACACGGGCTTCGGCCTTCCCTCGAATCCCTCTGGAGAAGGATAGTCTCCTGACAGGACGAGAACGTTTCTCACCCCTCCCGCGGCAAGACCATAGAGCATGCTTTCGATCTCGCTTCGATTCTTATCCCGGCAGGCCAGATGAACCAGTGGTTCCGTCCCTAACCGTTTGATCTCGGCACACAACATCTCCGTGGAGATGGCAGGATTTCCGCCGGGATTGTCCGTGACGCTGACGGCATGAATCCTCCCCCTCAGTTGGGCTGCCTGAGCCACATTGTCAATAACTTGCTCTTGCTGGATCTCGAAGGCCCCTCTCCCTGGAATCTGTTCCCACGTCACACAGAAGGTATTCGGGTCGAGAATGGCCTCTTTGAGGGGATTGGCCTTCTCGCCCAGCTTGACATCGATCTTCTCCGTAAGCTTCAAGATCTCCATAGACTGGGCCACAGAGCTCACGTCGCCTGGCTCGATGGAAAGGTAGTCTTCCGCATCCATCTGCATGGCTTCCTGGGGCGTCCAGGCCTTTTGCGGTTGCCCCGGAAAGTGAATATCGACCACAAGCTGTGGGATGTGTTTTGTAATCCATCCCTCCCGCAACTTCTTGTGGAGCCGGAAGGAGCTCCCCCGGGGATCGATATACCCCAGAATGAGGGCATGAGGTCGCTCCGTCCTTGCTTTGGACAGCCCTTCACTCTCACTCGATGCATCAATCACCTCGAATTGACCTTCGAGGGATTTTCCAACCACCTGATGAAAATCGGGAATACTACCGACAACAAGCACCTTGCGTCGTGTTTTCATTTCATGCATTTGCTATCTCCTACCAGAGTCTAATGCTAATCCCTTTGTCCTGCCCTTTTGCTTGAAATTCTGCCCAAAACCCGTCCCGGCTCCTCACAACATAGTTCAAACCCTTCAATCTTAGACCTCCTGATTTGTGGGCTTGAAGTTAAGACACCGATCTTCTTGATATTTAATGGTTCAGAATGATGAGTCTTGGGCGGAAGAAAATGGCCACCTTCTGGACTTATAATATAAATATTCGCTATCTTGACCCTTTAGTCAAGAGAAACTCAAAAAATCCGAGCTTGCGGTTTTCACAGATTTACATCAAAAATCTCTAGACACCGGGGTTCCAAACAATCTGAAATATCGCACACTTAAAAAGTGTCTCCCATCACGAGTCCCTTTGCTTTAGCTTGGGGTCGGTTGACATGACCGATGGAACCTCTCCCGGATGATAAGTTGCCGTACAAGAGCTGGCTTTTTCTGGCGATGAGATCCACCCCTAAAATGCTAAAAATTAGCTGGGATCTGCTGGGACCTCTGGAGAAAGAGAAAATTGCTCTCTGCCCGGAGGATTCTTTCCTGGTGAAACTCACACTTCCAATGAGTTTGAAAAAGGTGTATATTATAAACCAGAATCGATGATGGGTAATCCTTCGATTAAGTGAAATAATTTCCCCATTAATCATGCGGATGCTATTCACCATAGGATGATAAAATGAGTGTTTTGGTGACAGGGGGTACAGGATTCGTCGGTGGTGCTATTGTTAGAGCGCTTGTAAAACAAGGAGACAATGTACGTGTTCTTGCCCGACGAACCAGTAAAACAGAACACCTCAAAGCCATGGGCGTTGAGATTGCCTACGGCGATATCCTTGATGAGGAAAGCATTAGCGCTGCATTGCAAGGTTGTAACATACTCTACCATGCGGCTGCTCTCTATGATTTCTGGGGTTTAGACGAGCAGGTTTTGATGCGGACTGAAGTCGAGGGTACCCGAGACACACTGGAGGCAGCACTGAAGGTTGGTGTTGAAAAGGTTGTCTATACGAGCACGGCGGTAACTATCGGTGAACGGAAGGGGGAGGTTGGTACGGAGGCAACGCAACATCGCGGCTATTTCCTGTCCAAGTACGAGCGGGCCAAGTTTGAAGCTGAACAGGTTGCCACGTCATATCTGGACAAAAGCCTGCCTATCATCATGGTTAACCCTGCGGGCGTCTACGGGCCGGGCGATTTCAAACCCACAGGACGAGCAATCATCGACTTTCTTAACGGTCGAATACTCGGGTTGTTTGGGGGGTCCAGTAGTTTCGTCTACATTGATGACGTGGGGATGGGGCATGCGCTTGCGGCCAGGAAGGGTAAGGTTGGCGAACGTTACATTCTCTGCGGTAACATCGTTACGATGCATGAGTTAGCTCGTATGCTATGTCGGTTGTCAGATGCTAAGATGCCACCTACAGTTCCCGCCTTTCTTGCAGGCATGAATGCCTCTCTCGGTCAGATGGTTTCTCGGTTTACGAGGCGTCCCCCTATACTCTCGCGGGAGACCTTTAGAGTGATATCTCATGGCTTTCAGGTCGACGGGGCCAAAGCTTCAAGAGAATTGGGGATTGTGTATGCATCCTTAGAGGAGGGTTTGCGCAAGACCATCGCATGGTATTGGGAGCAAGGATTGCTTAAGCGCAAACCTGCTTGTCTGTGAAGATTATGAGACAATGTGGACAATATAACCTACGTGGTCCAAATAGAATTGGGCAATTCGATTTAACAAATGCCTTAAGAGGCGAATTATTTGAGCTGAACTCTGATTGAAGGTCTGATATTGACAAATATTATGCTCATGGTATTCTCAGGTCGAATACTTTTCCGTGAAGTAGTCAACGGAACCAGGAGATAGCCGTCGCCTATGTACGTGCGAAGGAGGACAGCATGGCAACAGAAGTTTACGAGAGGCTGGCCAAGCATCTG
>DATIGG010000598.1:0-2907 GCA_035454825.1 Thermodesulfobacteriota bacterium
GTCGAATCAGTTGAAATGATTAGATTCTTCACTTTGTTAGATAAAGTCTAAGACCTTTTCTGAGCCAAGATAGGCTTGCTTCACGCGCTCGTCTTCCATCACTTCTTCGGGATGACCTTCAATCAGTTTTTCTCCAAAACTTAGCACCATAACCCGATGGGCGACCCGGAAAAGTTCTCTTAACCGGTGTTCGATCATCACAAAGGTGATTCCGCTCATCTGTAATTTTTCGATGAGCGGAACCATGCTCGCAATTTCGCTCATGCTGAGTCCTGAAAAGACCTCGTCGCAGAGGATGATCTCAGGTCTCAAGGCAAGACACCTGGCTAACTCAAGCCTCTTCAGGTAGCCCGTGGGAAGACTCGATGCAAGCTTGTAAGGGACGAAGGAATCCCTTTCGAAGCCGATTTCTTCAAGGATGTCAATGCCCACAGCGTCCCTGTCCCCCAGTTTTCCACCTCCCCGCCACCCGCCGGTCCGCCTGGCCCTTGGAGAGAAGAGGGGAATGACAAGGTTTTTGTAAACGGGAAGGGTATAATAGGGCCTCATAATCTGGAAGGTTCTGGTAATTCCAATATCAGCAATTTTGTGGGGAGGACGATTGGTGATTTCCTTGCTTCTGTATAATACCTTTCCGGAATCGACCTTAACGAAGCCTGTGATGCAGTTGACAAGGGTGGTCTTTCCCGAACCATTTGGACCGATGACACCGAAGACTTCACCTTCTTTTACCTCGAAACTGACCTCTTTTAAGGCCTGAATACCCCCGAAGGATTTCGACAAGTTTAATACCCGGAGAAGACTTTCTTCACTCACACCTTGACCCACCTCTCAAATTGATGATATTTTCGCTGGGCATAGACCATAATCCCTTCGCTTCTGAACATGATGAATACCATCAAGATCAGGGCATAAATGACAATTCGCAGGGTTCCAAAGGACCGTAATAATTCTGAGACGGGGATTAAGATGAAGCACCCGATAAGGGGGCCGACCAAAGTGCCGCTTCCACCGATCACCGTTGCAGCAATGGGAAGGATGGAGAAATCGAGGGCGAATTGGGAGATCCCTGACCACATATAGATATGGGCCAAGTAGGCCCCTCCAAGGGCACCACAAGCTGCCGCGATAAAGACAGCGATCGCTTTGTAAAAGGTGATATTTAGTCCTGAAGCCCGAATGGCTTGATCATTGTCTTTTATGCCGCGAAAGACCAGGCCGATGTCTTCATTCACCAATCGCCTCAGTCCGAAAAGGCAGAAAATGACGATAGAGATGATGAGGTACTGTTCAAACCATCGGTTTGAAAATCCAGCGACACCCAGAATCCCATCGGTCCCGCCGAAAATATTTAACGCCTCGATAACCCGGGCGATAGCCAAAGGATACATGAGCGTGACGATTGCAAAATAGACGCCCCTCAGGGGAAGGCACGGCAGAAGGAGGATAGTGCAGATGAGGCCTCCTCCAAAAGTGGCGATGGGCAAGGTCAAAAGAATAGGTAGCTTGAAGGAGGTGTTCAGGATAGCCGCAATATATCCGCCCGTTCCAACAAAAAAAGCGCCACCCAGGGAGACCAACCCCACAAAATGGGCCAGGAAATCAAATCCAAGAGCAAGTAACACATAAATATTGATAATTGAGACAACCCTTTTCCAGTAGAGGGAGGGCATGATGAATGGAAGGAGAAGAAGGCCCACAATCAAAATCAATCGGGGAAGGAGAAGGTAACTCGCCTCCTGCCATGAGGAGACTGCATAGATTCCTTCTGTTCTTACCTTGATCGCCCGGTCAATTCGTTCTTTGCGGCGTTCTATCGCATTCAATCTGCTGCCCCTATAAGGATCATTGCAATGTGATCAATTAGTCCCGCGAAACGCGGGAATCAACCCTTCGGCTCTCGGGCCTAAAGACCGGAGTTTGCTCAGGGTTGATCCTGAGCGCACCTTTGTCCCCGCTCTGAAGAGCGGGGTTTGGGCGCAGTCGAAGGATCAATTAGCAATTTAATACAATACTGATTTTGAAATGCTAATTTTGCAATTTGCATTGGTCTCTTAGACTCTTTCTTCCAACTGTTTCTGTCTGCCAAAGAGCCCCGAAGGTTTAAAGATCAGCGTGATGATAATAGCTAAGAGAGCAACCACCATGTGGAAATGGGATTGAATGTAGGCCACGGTGATAATCTGGGCGAATCCGATCATGAACGCTGCAAGCACAGCACCTCCCCAGCTCCCCAGCCCTCCCACGATACAAACCGCAATCGACAGGATCAGGACATTGTAACCCGCCTCGACAACAATATTTCCAAGGGGGAGAAGAACAATCGCCGACAATCCAGCCAAGATGGAACCAAGAGACATGGCGACGACAGCCATCCGGTCTGAATCGATTCCCAGCATCATGGCAGCGTGTTCATCCTGGGCCATTCCCCTTAAGGCCAGGCCAACCTTGTTAAAGTGAGTGAAAAGCCATAAAAAGGTGATGACCACCAATCCCACCCCGATGACAATGATTCGTTGAAAGTCGACAGGAATGCCGGCGATATCGATGCTTCCCTCGATGAAAACAGGGAGGGTGTAGGTCATCCCTTTGAACCCGCCCCAGCGGAGTCCCTCAAGGATAGCAAGCCCCAGGGCATAGGTAACGATGATCTCAGAAGTGGCCATCCCTCTGACTCGAATGAGGACAAATCGGTAGATCAACGCACCTACCAACCCCATGAGGATGAGTCCGAGGAGAATCGAAATTGCGTAGTTCAGTTTTAGAAGCTTTAAAAAACTCCAGACGAGAAACCCTGTGACCACATACAAAGCCCCATGGGCAAAATTGGGGAGCCTGCTGGTGCCATAGACCAGGGTAAATCCAATGGCCATTAAAGCCAGGGAGAAGCTATTGATAAACCCGTAG
>DATIGG010000599.1:0-6312 GCA_035454825.1 Thermodesulfobacteriota bacterium
GTCTGTAAGGGTTGTAAGCATTACTTTTTACATACGTCTCTGCGGGTAAAATTATGTTGCTCCTCTACCTGTGCCTCTCGATCTATACAGCGAATCAAGAGAGAAGGATGGAAAGCAGACCCAAAGAAGTGGGCATCCTACAAAAGAAAACAAAGGTTGATAATGCGGAGACGAAGAGGCAACGGAAGATTAAAAGAAAAAGGCCCCCAATAAAATGGAGCCCTCAAATGTGGGGGATTTTGTGACAGGGTCCGTTCCAAATCGCCTCTATCAAGGCTTTGCGGTAGATTGGCTTAATCTTAGACTTCTTCAATTATTTTGTCTATTTGCAAAATTGCTAATCTTTGCCCCATTTGACTACTTTGAGATGGACGTCGGGAATCGGTAAGAATCCTCTTCTGGAGCCATTTAAGGAGGTCTGTAGGGGCCCATGCCTGACCGTCCTAAGGGAGGTGACGTAAATCCGAAGCACCTGCCTGCGCGTAGCCGCTTCGGCGAAGGCAGGCGAAATCCGAAACTCGAAACAATCTCAAATGCCCAAATTCTCCCGCCAAGGCGGGATTCGAAACAAATCAATCAAAGGAGTTTGGGAAATTTGAATTTCGAAAATTCGAATTTGTTTCGAATTTCGATATTCGTATTTCGAATTTTCTCAGCCCAAAGACCTGTTTGGTTCCGACTGTGCCGGGTTAGGTTAAAATAACGAGGTAAGGTTATCTTTTTCGTTTAGGTCTTTCTGTTGTTCCCTCTGAAGATTCTTTCCATGCAGCCACGGCCTTCTTTAATTTTTCCCACTCCAATCGTAACACCTCTCGTTCCTTCTCGATCTTTAGCATCCTGCGATAAACCGAAAGGACCCGGAGGGCAAGTTTGGCCTTCTCATCATCTTGCTGTTTCCCGTCGGTATAGTCTTTTAGATATTTCTCTGAGGTGAGGACGAGGGTCCTAAAAAGCTCAGATCCCTTCTTCTGTTTCTCTTCTGATCGTCTCATCCGATTTCCTCCTTTACAGGCACATCCCTCCGTTGTGGCGAAAATTCACTCATAAATCAGGTTGAAGAGCCGGTTGGCCATTTCCCTGTTTTGTTCCTTCAGAACCTTATACTCATCCAGGGCTGCTCCCCGATCTCCTAACTTCAAATAGGTCATCCCCAGATTCAGATGACCCTCCGCAAGGTCCGGTTTGATTCGGATGGCTTGCCGGTAGGAGGCAATGGCGTCCTCATAGCGTCCCATCTCGTTATAGGCTGCTCCCAGGTTTAGGTGTCCTTCTGCATGGTCAAATTTAATGCGAATGGCCTCCTTATAGGATTCCATCGCCTCTTTATACTGTTTGAGCGCACCGTAGTTATTTCCCAGATTATAATGGGCCAGGGCAAAATCAGGTTTGAGGCGAATGGCCTCTTTGCAGGCGTCGATCGCTTCCTGATAGCGGCCCAGCTTATGCAGAGACCAGGCCATATTATTGTAGGACTCGGCAAAATCAGGCTTGATCAGAAGCGTCCGCTGACAGAAAGCAATGGCCTCTGGATAACGCCCAATCATTCCATAAGCCACACAGAGATTGTTGTGGGTGTCCGCATCATTCGGTTTAATCCGGAGAGCCTGTTGGTAAGATTCTATCGCCTCCTGATATTTGCCGAGTTTTCCCAGGCAATAACCGATTTGAAAATAGGCCTCAGCATGTTTTGGGTTTCGTTTGATCGCCTCCACAAAATGAGGAAGAGCCCTTCCATAATCCTCCGCCCAAAGGTATCGGAGTCCAGTTGCATAGAGATACTCTTCGGAAGCGCGCAGAGTTTCAATTCTTCGATCTTCTCTTTCCAGGAGGGTCTGTCCCTCTCCGCGGATGAGCTTCGCGATCCGCTCTCCTGGAATGGCAAAGTTGAGATTTTGGCCTGCGATGATAAAAAAGGTTGCAATGCCAATAACTTCTCCCCTCATATTGACGACAGGGCTACCGCTCGACCCTGGAGAAATGGGGGCTGTGACCTGGATGATCTTCCCGAATCCCGGGACGTCCCGAACAGCGGAGACGATGCCATCCGAAACGGTCCTTTCCAGACCAAGGGGCGTTCCGATGATGATGACCCGCTCTCCCGTCTCAGGAGACGTCGAACTGACATTCAAGGGTTGAATCCTATCGCCCTCCAGATCGATGGAAATCAGGATCAGATCTCCTTCTGGGTCCTCTGCAGTAACTTTCTTAATTGTGTATCCCTTTCCCCCGGAGGTGATCACATTCGCACGGCTCGCCCCCTCAAGAACATGCCGGCTTGTAATGACATCGCCTTCTTGGTTTATGAAAAATCCACTTCCCTGTCCGGAGATCTTTCCCTCCTTGTTAAGAATGAGGATGGAGACAATGGATGGTTCAATCTTCCTGATGATAGCGGGCAAATTTTCTTGCCCAAAAGATAGAGCAGTATAATCGAAGATAAAAAGGATGGTGAAAAAGAAAACCCCCGCACTCATTCGCCTTAAGAACCTGATTGAAGACATCAAGCTGCTCCTTTGCTCTTCCACCGGGTGAAAGTTGTTCGGTTTTTTCTCAGATTCCATCATCCCACTATCCCATTATTTTATTTCATTCATTCGATTTTTTGCTGAATTTCTTTTCATACAGATCCGGGTCATAGGGCGCCCTCCGATTTGGGCACTCTTCTCTTGGGCACAGTTGACAGCTTTCAAAGCTCTCCTCCGTTGGGAACCGTATCCCTGAGACCGATTTGGTTGGAACCATCAACAGGCTCTCGGTCAAATGAACTCCGATCGTATCCCGGGTATTCCCAAGGATTTCAAAGAGAGGACGCTGCTCCTGGATGGGCCAGTCAACCAGAGATCCCGGACTCATCCTTGAGAGCTTTCCGGGCCGGAGGTGGTCCATCAGGTGGCCCTCCATCAGGGTATGGGCATAACGCATAACCATCTCCTTGATTGCGTCAGCCCAGAAGCGTTTGAGCACGTCCTCGATCCGATTGGACCATTCCTCCAATTCCATTCCACAGGTGACCACATAAGGAAAAATCCTTTGAGCAGGCTCAAGGTTGACCCGAAGGACACGGCTTTTGAGCCTGATCCCGTCCACAATGACAAAATCCTCCCCTTTATCATCAATAAAAGCCATCTTGTAGAGAGCCTTAGGCCTGCCGATCTCTCCAGCCTCATCGATGAGATGCATAAGATCTGTAACGTGAGGGCTCTCCTCTTTGATGCGCAACTTCTTCTTTAGATCTTCTGTGTCAATTTGAAATGGGATTTGACGAAGAATGACAGGTTCCAAGGGTTCCTCCCCTTCTCAATTTTCGGTTCAAGAATATCATGCCATTTTCTTAACGAAGATGAAAGCCAGGGACTCCAGCCCCACCCTGCCCCTCCCCTGAGAGGAGGGAAATCGTCACGTGCTTCGCGAGATTCCTCCCCCTTCAAGGGGGAGGTCAGAGCCTGCCCCGTACTCGATACGGGGAGGGGGATGGGTTATCTGTCGGGGTAATACGGAATGGCATCGTATTTCTGAAATGAAACACCAGGGAATGCGATCAAGCCGGGATCGCCTGTGGCCCTTTACTCTCCTCTTCAATGTAATCCTTTAAGGTTTGGTAGATTTCATGGTTGATCAGCCCTACCGAATGAAGCCAGGACATGGCGTCGGATATCTTAAATAAGACATGGGGTTCAATGCGAGCCGAGCGCAATTTGTCTTGGCCCCCCTGTTCCCGGTCTAACAGGACGACCATTTCATTCACGACCCCTCCCTGGTCCCTCACGACCTCTGCTGCTTCGATCACGCTCTCACCCGTGGTGATCAGGTCATCGATGACGAGGACCCGGTCATTTCGTTCCAGAATCCCTTCGATCTTCTTTCTCACCCCATGTTCCTTTCGGGCATGGCGGTAGTAGATCAGGGGAATACCCAGTTTTTGGCTGACCACGGTCGCAAAAGGAACCCCGGCAGTTGGGACGCCAAGGATCTTGTCGATCTTATCTTTCCCAATCTCGTTGATGACAATGCGTGTCAAGGAGTTCGCAATCCAGTCCATGGTGATGGGACTGGAGATCGTCTGCCTTAAATCGACATAGTAGGGACTCTTTTTCCCGGAGGTCAAGGTATAGTCTCCAAACTTGATCGCACTATTTTTGATCAAAAGGATCCCGACCTGCTTCATGAGGAAGAGTTTCTCATCTTCCCAAACCCTTTTTTCAATCTCTTCAAGACCGATCATCATGACGGATGCCCCCCCTGTTTTGTTTTTCCTTAATTATACAAATTTACCGACAAAGTCAATAAAAATTTACAGGAAATTCGTCAAACCATCAAGGAATTTAAATCATCCTGGCGGGGTAGATTTCCGTTGATCGAAATCTCGAACCGGTCTTCGATATATCCGATGAGGTGGGTAAAATAGTTACAAAACTCCTTACGGTAACCATCGTAATGAGTTTTAAGATTGTCTATGGCATAATCGGTTCTGTCGGGTAGCGAGGTCCTCCGGACCATGGCGTGCAACACCCCTTCGATCCCTTCGACCGTTGCGTATGATTCCATCCGTCTGTGGTTCATAAAACGGGTCGTGAATTCTGTCATTTCTGGCGTCAAAAGATATTGATGCCTTGTCAAAATATCGTTTAATTTATCGACAAATTCTCCCAGGGAGATGGGAGAAAAACAATTCCAGTCCGTCGCCAGAAAATGATCGTAAAAGATGTCGATCACGATGCCGGAGTACTTTTTGAATTCCCCGGTCAGCCGTTGCTTGCTCTTTTTAAATGTGGGGTGATGGTCGGTGTATGAATCGATGCACCGGTGGAGCAGAATCCCTTTTTGAATTTCCGGAGGATACTTTTTAAATCCGCTGCCTTTTATCCAGTCGCCGATAAAATTCCCGGTCGCAATGGGTTCACTTTCTCCTGACAGATAGGTATGGGCAAGGAAATTCAACGAACTAACCTCCCATATTTGATATCCTTTTCATGCTCTCTTATCTCCATAGCTCTTAGGACCATCTCCCTCTATTTCTGATACATTGAAGGATCATCAAATCTCTTTTTCAGTGCGTCATCCGGCCCCAACGGCTCTTTTTGCATTTCTCACTCTATTTTTCTCCTCCCCAATCTTTTCGTGAAGCCACATGGCCATGGGTGTGTAAAACGGAGTGTTGATTCTCCTTAAATACCGGGGAAAGGGAACTCTTCTTTTCAGTCCAGATCGTAGTGAAGCTTTAAGGCACGCTTGACGTCCTTCATCATCTGTTCGGGAAGGAAGCCCAATTTTCTTGTGAGGCGGATCTTATCGAGATCACTAAATATGTCAAGATTATTTCAGTTTTCTATAGCTACCCCCTCCCCTACACCCTTGCTTCACCATTCCCACACTGCATATAAAAATAGGCCACTGTTAAAAACATAGGCAATTTTCCAAACCTTTACACAACACCCCGCGTGTGCGGGGAACTCGTCAATTTTGTTCCCCCTAAGTTTCATACCCCCTCCCCGTTCTTGCCAGGGAGATGTGGCTGGACTATTTGACAAAATACTTTTCAAATTCTCTTATGTTTTTAACATAAAACGATTTGACTTCCTCCCATTGAAAAGCATGGCCTGCCGATAAGACCGGATCCGGTTCCTCCTCCGCATCTTCAAAATAAGTGAGACTACGCAGGACGTGGTAGGTGTTGAGATTAGTTTGTCCGAATCTCTTCTCAAAAAAAGACACGGCTTCTTCTATGGTAAGCGTTTTTGACCTTATTACGGCAAAAATATCATAGAAATCCTTCCTGCTCCCCCTCTGGGAAATGGTTTTAAACTTTTCTGATAGAATATCTCGCCAATCGGCAACATTCAATCCCTCAAACTCCACGAGCTCATAAATAAGCGGTACCTCATAGAAGAAGAAGGAGCATCTCGCTCCTTCAAGAGAAACCAGGAGGGTGTGACTCTCTATGACAACATCCTCAGATGAATCTGTTTTGCTTTTTAGGGTTAAAAGCAAAGAATTGGGATCAAAAGAGGTATCTCTGAAAAAATCGAGATCTTCTGAAACCCTGTGGCCGATTTGAAGGGCAAGACCCGTTCCCCCCGCCAGATAAAATCTCTCTGTCCTGACAACAGGGGTTATCTTTCTTAAAACACCTTCAAGTTTTTCTGGTAAGGCATCTTTAAACATTCGATCTCCCTTTTAGGAATTCTGAAATAGGTGGACCAAAAATATGCACTTTTACGAGACAACCCGTGGCTTTTCTTCACCACCTCAATGATCTCATCTGTGGTGTAAACTTCAAGCATCCATTTCACATCATCCATATTCCCGAAGTTT
>DATIGG010000600.1:0-3525 GCA_035454825.1 Thermodesulfobacteriota bacterium
GATCGCTGTCCCCCCGGGGGAGGTCACCAGGTCTTTCAGCTTCCCGGGGTGCTCCCCGGTCTCAATGAGCATCTTCGCGGCCCCCAAGACCGTTTGAGAGGCCAGGATGAGAGCATCATCTCTGGCAAGTCCGACCTTCACTCCGGCGTCGGCTAAGGCATCGATGATGAGGAAGATATACGCGGGACCGCTGCCGCTCAATCCGGTGACGGCATCCAGAAGGGCCTCTTCGATAAAACGCGATTTTCCGACTGAATCGAAGATCGTCTTGGCCAACAGGAGATCTTCCTTCGAGGCATGCTTCCCCGCGGCAATGGCTGAAATCCCCTCGCGCACGGAAACACAGATGTTGGGCATGACCCGGATCAATTTCAGCTCCTTTTTCGCACAGGACTCAATGGCCTCCAATGGAACTCCCGCGGCAATGGAAATGATCAATTTCGACAAGTCAAGATACTTCGCGATCTCATCCACGACGGATTTCATAATCTGCGGTTTGACCGCCAGGACAATAATATCCGATTGCTTGACCACCTCCGAATTATGGGGGGTTCCCTTCACTCCGTATTTCTCCCGTATCACCTTCAGTTTTTCAGGACGCACATCTGAACACAGGATTTGTTCAGGCCGGCAGAGGCGACCGTGTAAAAGCCCGTTGACCAGGGCTTCTCCCATGTTCCCAGCTCCGATAAAACCCACCTGCTTACTCCTGAGCATCGGTTTTCCTCCTCACCTCACCTCCCCTTCCCTCTCTTCAATCGGGGAAGCCGGGACAGGGGACGCTGTAAGAGTTTTTTTTGTATGAATAAAGAATTAGTATCCCAACATACCCTGGGATGTCAACCCTTCGACTCCCCGGCCATAATCCGTAATCAAGTATTTGAACAGGCAGGCAAGGCCTCGGTCGGAGGTGGGCTGGGGGATGTTTGACGCGCGATAGGGTGAAGATATCGTGGACTGTTCAAGAAAAGCAGGCGAAAGAACCATCTTTGATAATTCTCGGGCACAGTTTTCCCTTCGACTAGCGTAGGCTACATTTGCACCCTGGATATGGGGAACGTGGAGGCTGCTCAGGCGGAAGAAAAAAGAGAGAGCTTCTCTCTGGCTTCTTTGTAGATCTGGAAACTGGGATGATCTTTTGCGATTTTAAGGAAGAGCCTCCGTGAGTGTTCAATGATTCTTCCTGCGATACAGAGCAGATGATATCTGAGCGCTTTAAGACGAACAGACCACCAGCAAGAAGGTAAGGATTTCCTCTTCATGACTGAGAGGACATTGTAGGTCATGACATTGAGTCTCCACCAGGCTGCATTGGCAAAGAATCGTTTGGCAGGCAGGACCCCTGCCGCCAGGTCATTTTTGAGGACATCGTGAACCTTCTCAACCGTTCCACAACGTTCCCTCTGCCATTGGAGCAATCGCTCTCCATCCCAACTCCACATGTTGGTCACCACGGCAAAGTAGTGATAGGGATTCCCATCCTGAAAGAGTTCCCCTTGGGCAGGTCGGATACGGATCGCCAGGTAGCGATCGGGCTTCATGTTCTTTTTTCGAGAAGGTTTCGCAGGAACAAACTCGACCTCCGCCCACTCCTTGCGTCCGACCACCAAACCTTGATCGGTCATTTTTCTCAGAGGCTTCCAAGCCTCCTCGGGAAGCGCCTGGATGGCTGCCCTCAACTCATCTCGCATATCCGCACTGATCGCATACTCGATCCGAGGCCTCCCCGGGACCTCTTTCCGACACCAGTTGAGCACTTCATGAACGTAGGCCGCAGTATCCGAACGAACACGAATCAGACGGATGCTCGATGGCAAAGCCGAAACAGCATCCTTCAGAACCGGCAGCAACCCCACCCCGGCTGGAACATTCCCATCCCGAAACTGATCAGCCAGAATCAAATCTTCCTCAGCCCAGTAAGCAATCACGGGCTGATAACCTTTTTCACCCAGATAAGTCTCATAAGCTTCCCTCTTTTGACTCTCAATGACCGAGGCATCCAAATCGATCGTCGCTTTCCACGGAGCATCCCCAGAAACGGCCTTCCATGCCAGATCTCGGCTCACCTGTCTGAGTCCTTGAAGCAACATCGTCTCTTCAGGAATAAAGGCCTGATGGGGAAGTCGGTCCCCAAGCAGCTCTTCTTCATGAAAGGCATTCAGAAAGAAACGAGCTGCCTCTGGAGAAGGAACCCTAAGCCCCAACTTCTTCAATCCTTCATCGCTCCTCAGCAGTTCGAAATCATCCACGCAGTCTCCACCCCCAGCAAAGACCGAAACAAAAGACTCCACATAGTCTGTTTCCTGATATTTACCCTGACGCTGAAGAAGAGCAAGATGCTTCTGGATCGATTGAGGAAGTCCCAAGGCCCGAAAGGTCTCCATGACCAATGGAAGACCACCAAAAGATGTGAGGAGAACTTTCGATGCATCCTGAATTAACTGGAACGGAAGGAGACCTTGTGATACATTCATCTTGCACCTCCTGGGTGAAAAGCAAGGTTGATGGCTTCAACCGCTCTTGATCGAGTGCTAATGCTATCCTAGGAGGTGTTTTTATTTCTTGTCAACTGCTTTGATTACGGATCAAGGTATGTGGGGAAGGGTTGACTATTTTCGGTAAATATGCGCATCATATTTAGTAAGGGGGATATCCCTTCGGTACAGAAGTCAAACAAGTGAAAATTTTGAAAAGGAGGTAGAAATATGTACGGAAAAGTCTTAGTTCCGCTGGATGGTTCACCGTTAGCAGAGTGTACGTTGTCTCATGTGAAAAACCTTTTTAAAGATGGTTCGGTGGGAGAAATAACCCTTCTCAACGTAGTCAAAGTTGATCTGCCATGGGCCAAAATGGGGTCCGACGACATTCCCACCAGAGGCATTGATCTCGAAGCGATCAGGAAACCGCTCTTCAGTGCATCAAGGAAGTATCTTGCAGATATTGAATCCCGCCTCAGGTCCGAGGGGATGAGGGTAAAAACGGAGTCGGTGGAGGGTAACCGCCCTGCCGATACGATCACTGAGTACGCTCACGAAAAAGGAATGGATATGGTCATTCTCGGGACCCACGGTTATACCGGACTGAAAAAGCTGATGCTGGGCAGCGTGGCATTCGGCGTTCTCCATCAGTCCCATATCCCTGTGCTCCTCATTAGGCCGGAGTCTTGCCGACCCTAGGTAATGTCGGAAGATAAGAGGTCGATCATCATCCAAAAGAGAGGACAACGACTGCGTAAGGAACCGAAAAACTGGGGTGGGCAAGGCCATTTTCGGCATTGACAAAATGGCCGGTTCTGGTATAGTTAATTCGATATTCCTGATAGACTTTCTCTCTCCAAAGGGGTGGCGGACGGAGAAAGACCTTTTAAATTCTCTCCGTGGCGTAGAATTCTTCTTCAGAATTTAGTTCCTGTTCCGATTTCAATTTTTGGAAAGCGGGAAAACGGTCGTGGAACCCCGAGGGCTGCTTCCCGCTGGTCGAAGGTCCGCAAAGCCGCCCGCTGCCGAAGGTTGTTTGGTAATCTCT
>DATIGG010000601.1:0-3070 GCA_035454825.1 Thermodesulfobacteriota bacterium
ATCAAGATGGGCCGTGCTGGATCGAACAGCCTTTTTTATGGGTCTACCTTGCTTCGCATTATTCGGAACTTTTGCCATATTCCTCCCTTACCTCCACGAGTCATCGTCCCGGGTCTTCCCCGCCCGTGGCGATAGGTTCTCTCTGCCCCCTATACACCTTTGTGTCGAAAATTTTGGAGGTTTCATATGGGGCTCCTTCCGAATTTCTTGGGGGTTCCCCGGCTGTTATTCGCTCCAGGGCCCTGGGGCCTTCCAGATTGACTTGAAAACGTGACCCGCAGCCAAATGTTCCGAAATTGGTTTGAGAAAGGCACCGATGGACATGATAACTTCCGCGAGATCCTTCGGAACTTCCGATAGCGGGTTTCTGCGCAAGAACCCACGCCATTGGGTAGCTTTTGTAGCATCCTTGGCAAAGGTATCCGTCAGCGCGAGCGGTTCTACCGGAATCTTTGTTCCTCTTGTGGAAAACGTTTTCAAGACGGCTTCTGCCAGTGTGGCGCCATTAAAGTCAAACTGACGTGACATGAGCCAGATGTCGAAGAAGTCTTTCATCCGGCTGTTCAGTACTCCAACCTTCACCATTGCCTCGAACTTCTCGGCGATGGTACTCTCTCTGCTGTAACCACGAAGGTGCGGAGCTGGCAAGTCCAGAAGTGTCGGATAGTTCGTGGGTTCGGGGGAAGGAATGACTACGTCGCCAAAACCGATATCAAGTTGCATCACGATTCGTGCAGTGCCTAAAGATCCCCGGAATCTGACTCGTATCCCCTCGTAGTCAGCGTCCTCAGCAATGCGCTCGGCTTCGATTGTTGCTACATCGAAAGCAACGCCATCGGGTTCAACCTCCTGAGGGCAAATTTCTGTTGTCACCTTGACGATGGTCTCGATGCGGTTGTCGATCCGACCAAGGAGGTCGATATCCAAGGTTGGGCGTGTGACGGGTGCCTCCCATACAGTGAGCATCAGGGCACCCTTAAGAACGAAGCTGTCGGCATAGGGAGACTTGGACAACCGGTAAAGAAAGCGCTCCATTGCGAAATACTGGAGCACCTCGTTGAAGGGCCGGCCTGTTTCCTTTGCCTTGTCAAGAAGACGTTGGCGCACGGAAGCGGCAATGTTCTTAGGGGAGCGTTTTGTCACAGCAGCGCCTCAAGATATGGGCGTATCACTTTTTCAACCCTGCAGACCCGGGCGAATTGCATGAGGTCTTCGGATTTGAAGCGCTTCTTTTCGCGGTAGAGCTTAAGGGCCTCAATGGCCGTGTCAAGGCCAATCTTATTTCGATACTTGAAGCAATCGGCGATGGTCTTCTCTGGGTTATATATGCGAACTGGAACGCCGTCTATCTTGTGTGTTTGGATCCCATGTGTGAAGGCTTGTCCTGAAAACCAGAAGATCCGAACTGGGGGATGAGTAAGCCTGGGGGCTTCTGTTCCTCGTTCCAGCGCTACGTAAACTTCATGAGGGACTTGAGTGGTGATCTCATAGTATGCCAGAGCCGAGATCAGACAAACCACACCGTTTGGTATCCTCAGAGAGACTGATACCAGGTCGGGATTACCGAGTGGTGGCAGATCCGCAAGCCGATACAGACCGCGACCGAGTTTCTCAATAACGCCAACTTCCAGCATGGAGTAAAGCATCCTGCGGTGGATGTTGGTTTTGATGGCTTCACTCATTCGCAGCACACCCCCATGATGCCGAAATATTTCTTCTGCCTTTTCAAATTGTCCCTGGTTCGCCATATTGACCTGACTCCCGAATTGATACAAAATACTTACACTTATTGATATTTGCAGGTATTATGTCTCTAACTTGCTGGATTGTCAACTCTGAAAGAGCTTTCTTTTGTTTTGAGATGGTGAAATCGGGAATTCTTCGTCTGCTTCTTTGGCACCTATCCCGGAAAGATGACGGTCCATTCCAACTATATCAAGATCGGAGACAAGCCATGAACGAGCGCACTGAGATCCATGAACGCGAGAAACTCTACGAAGAAGTCTGGAAGCAACCTGTGCCGGTCGTTGCCAACCGTTACGGCGTCTCGAATGTCGCCTTGGCGAAGGCCTGCCGGAAGCTTGCCGTGCCTTTTCCGCCACGGGGCTACTGGGCCAGAATCAGAGCCGGACGAAAGCCACCCCCGCGTCCCCCCTTGCCGCCTTACGAAAGCTCGGTGGGGAATCAAACTACCCGTCGGGTATCGGGAAGAGATGGTGCGACAGCGAGCAAGGTCACCAACGAGAAAGACGATCACAGCCCCACAAATTCCACCAAGGTACCTGAGACGTCCGATATCCCCTGCCCCACGGAAAAGAAGACGCCAGATAAAAATCCAACCGCAAGGAAGACCTCGCCAAAGGAATTCCCGGAATACCTTTATTGCACCATCAACGGCTGGCAGCGTACGTTTCGATTCGGAGTCAACCGTTTCCGGTCGATCAAGGGACGCCGGGAAGAAGAAGCGTACGAGGAATGGGATCATCTGCAGGTGTTTGCAACCATCCGGCATCACGACAAGGCTGTGAGGGGCAGGAAGAGAACCGGTCAACGGGTTGAGCTATGGGTGTTCCCGACACACGTTCCGAGAGCGGATTGGCGGGAGGACCCAGAGGCCGTAGGCGGGGTATGGACAGAGCAGGGGAAATTATTCGGGAGTCTTCACGTTCCGGCGGACGCGTTCTATTCACTCTTTCCCTGCCTGGCTACAAACCACTTCAAAGAGCTAGAACTCAGGATCCTGCGGATGCATTATCGACACGGGGACATCGCTGGAATCAGATTCGCTCCAGAAGAGACACCCATGGAAGACCTGCTTCAGTAGGTTTGGGAAGGCTCGGTACGCTTGAGAGTGGACCTCTTGATCTGAATAAGTCGCATTTGATGACGACGGGAGAACAAAATTGCCTTGTTGTAAGCGCTCGGGGACGAAGAGGTGTAAGACGTGAACTCCTGATTGATATCAGGATGATATACATAGTTGGGGCAAAGGGACATTCTGGGGCAGAAAATAGGTTTACGTTGTATATGAACTTACCCCAAACATGATTTTCTTCTTTCCGTCCATTTT
>DATIGG010000602.1:0-5993 GCA_035454825.1 Thermodesulfobacteriota bacterium
CGAGAGATGGTGGGTGCCGTGGGCATCAATGTGAGTTGGGTTTTTGCCTTTGTTTTTGTGATTGGATGTTTTCTTGCAGGACTGGGGGGAGCCCTGATTGCGCCTATTACAAACGTTACCCTGGGAATGGATCATACTCTCATCATAGAGGCTTTTCTTATTGTGATCATTGGCGGCCTCGGAAATGTATGGGGGGCGCTGACAGGGGCGCTCATCTTCGGTTTAACCCAGTCTCTTGGGATCTTGATATGGCCCCAATTTGGGATCGTTTTTCCATACGCTGCAGTGGTGATTGTGCTGCTTTTCCGACCGACGGGGCTTTTGAAGTCAACCTGGTAAAGATCGGTTACCAACAGATGCCCCATGCCTGGAAGGCACCCTCGAAGCATGAAAAGAGCCTCCGGTCCTGGGTTAAGGTTACGGCAAGGAAGCCCGGTTCGTTTGGTGTCAAGGGGTTACTTCAAGTTCTTAGGACCGAGAATGTAACCGAATGACGATACGGGCATCGTTACCATTACCGTTAGACGAAACCTATTTTCTGACTCATTTGTGACGGAGTCTGTTTTGGCAAAGGCGATTCAAGGAAAAGCGCCGTGGTTAATCCTGGCCATCTTTGTTCTTCTTCTTCTCGTTCCGATGGTCCTACCCCGGTTTTATGTCTATCTCCTGGCCCTTATTTTTGTCACAGGACTGTTAGCGACGAGCCTCAATATCGTTCTGGGCTTTGGGGGAATCTACCAGTTTCATCATGCTGTCTTCTATGGGGTGGGCGCCTACGGGGCCGCGATCATGATCACGAAGCTTGGGTATTCCCCGTGGCTGGGTTTCATCATCGGCCCCCTATTGGCAGCCTTTCTCTCACTTGTGATGGGAGCGATCTGTGTCCGTCTCTCCAAGCTTTACTTTGGAATGCTCCAGATCTCCCTGGGGTCTCTGGTCTGGGCGATTGTGTACCGGTGGTATGCGTTTACCGGGGGGGATGACGGGATTCATGGTGTTTCCATGCCAGCCCTCATCGCCCATCCGAAGGGGGCGTACTATTTCACTCTTTTGATAACCGGTGCCTGCTTGTTTGTGATGTATCGTATCATTCAGTCTCCATTTGGAAGCACGCTTCAGGGGATCCGGGATAATCCTGTGAGGAGCGAGGCGGTTGGGGTTAATGTCAAACTCCAGCAACTGATTGCCCTTGTGATCGTAGGGTTCTTCGCCGGCGTGGCCGGCGTTCTATTCGTTGTGGTAGATAACACCGCCTTTCCGGATATGCTCTTCTGGACCCTTTCTCTTGAGATCTTGATCATGTGCCTTCTCGGCGGTTGGTTCACCTTTCTGGGTCCCATGCTGGGAGCTGCGATTCTTGTGGTCCTCCGGACCTTTGCGAGCACCTTGACTGAGTATTGGACCCTGATTCAGGGGATCATCCTGATTCTCGTCATCATCTTTCTGCCTGAAGGAGTCCTCGGATATCTGAATAAGAAGTTCGGACGGTTTTGGGAAGCATTCTTTCCTGGAGAGAAATAGATGTTGCAGGTCGAGGGAATCAAGAAATCTTTTGGCGGTTTCATGGCGGTCAACGGCGCTCACCTCCATGTAAATCAAGGTGAGATCGTGGCTGTCATCGGGCCCAATGGCGCCGGGAAAACCACGCTGTTTAATCTGATTACAGGGATTCTCAAACCGGATGGGGGCAGCATACTCTTTAAAGGTGAAGAGATTGCAGGACTCTCTGCCCACCGAATCTGCAAAAAAGGGGTGAGCCGATCCTTCCAGGTGGTTAATCTCTTTTCCCGGCTTACTGTTTTTGAGAATGTCCAGGTTGCCGTCCTTTCAAGGCAGGGGAGAACGTTTAACCTCTTTTCTCCCTCAAATAAGTTGGCGATCCTGGAGACCTCTGATATTTTGACAAGTGTGGGCCTGACCGACAAAAGGAATCACGTGAGCGGGTCTCTTTCCCACGGAGATCAGAAGATTCTGGAGATCGCCATTGCTCTGGGTGGAAATCCGGAGCTTCTCATTCTGGATGAGCCGACAGCAGGTCTGTCTCCAGAAGAGACCGCTCACTGCATCGATCTGATTCGCCAGTTGTCGACCCAGTTCAGATTGACGATTCTCTTCTGCGAGCATGACATGGAACTTGTCTTTGCCATTGCCCACCGGATCATGGTCATGGTTCATGGTTCAACGCTGATTCAAGGGCTCCCCGAGGACGTGAGATGCAATCAAGAGGTTCAAGACGCCTACCTGGGTGAGAATGAGAGTCCCCGATGCTCAACGTAGACCGGATTCATACCTATTATGGACTGAGCCACATCCTCTTCGATGTCTCTTTAACCGTCTCTCAGGGAGAGGTTGTGGGGCTTCTCGGAAGGAATGGTGCGGGAAAGAGCACAACCATGAGAAGCATCATGGGGCTGACGCCACCGAAACAGGGGACGATTACCTTTCATGGGAAGCCGATTACATCATCGAAAGCCTATCTCCTTGTTCGGCAGGGGATGGCTTATGTCCCTGATGACCGGCGGGTCTTTGCTGATCTCACGGTCGATGATAACCTTGAGATCACGTTTCGAAGAAGGAATGAATGGAACAAGGATCGGGTTTACGATCTCTTCAAAGCCCTGGGAGAGATCAAATCACGACGAGCCGGGAATTTGAGCGGTGGGGAGCAGCAGATGCTCACGATCGGCAGGGCACTGATGAGCAGTCCGGAACTCCTCTTGTTGGATGAGCCGACTGAAGGTCTCGCTCCCCTGATTGTCAGGAATCTCGAAGAGCAGATTCTCAAATTGAAAAAGGCCGGCATCAGCCTCCTCCTTTCTGAACAAAATGTAAAGTCTGCCATGAAACTGATCAGCCGGGCCTATGTCATCGACAATGGCCACATTCGTTTTGAGGGAACCCTTGCTGAATTTGAGGTGAATGAAGAGGTGAAGAAGAAATACCTGATGGTATGAGAGACAAGCCCTCATGAAACCAGATTATGATGTCATCGTTGTAGGGGCAGGCCCGGGGGGAGCAACGGCTGCCCGATTCTGCGTTCAAGATGGATTCAAGACCCTTCTCATCGAAAAGGAGAGGTTCCCCAGATACAAGCCCTGCGGAGGGTGCCTTTCTCCCAAGACGGTTCGTCTGCTTCAGCTCGATCTGAGCTCGATATTGGAGAATACGATCTTTGCAGCAAAATTCACCTACTGTGTTCAAGACCCCTTCTTCTTCCAAACAGAAAGACCAATGGCCTTTATGGTAATGAGAGACCGGTTTGATCAATTCCTGATCGAGAAGGGGTTAGAAGGAGGGGTAGAACTGCTTGAGGGAAATAAGGTCATTCGGGTTGAGGAGAGGGGAGGAAAGATTGAAGTTGAACTGGCACAGGGAGAAAGGGTTCGTTGTGATTACCTCATTGGTGCCGATGGGCCGGAGAGTATCGTTGCGCGATCATTTTCATTAAGGCCCTTAAAGGAGAACGGAAGTGGCGTTGCGATTGAAAGCGAGATCCCTTTTGACTCTGTAGTGGAATTCCCGAGAGAAGATCATTCCCGCATCCACCTCGATTTTGGTGGAGTTCCCAATGGATATGGCTGGGTTTTTCCAAAGAGAGAATGGCTCTCGATCGGGATTGGTGGAATGTTTCAGGAGGGGAAGAAGATGAGCCCCCGAAAATACTATAACACCTTCATCGAAAAGCTCCCCTACCTCAAGGCAGGCCAGGGAGGGAAAGTCATTGGACATCCCCTCCCTGCCTTTTATGATGAGGGGCAGAGGGTCTCGCGGGACAGGGTTCTTCTGGTGGGGGATGCAGCCCATCTGATGGATCCTTTGATGGGAGAAGGGATCTACTATGCCCTTCGAAGCGGGATGCTCGCTGGGGAGGCCATTCTCCAATCGAAACAGAGAGGATCTCCTCCATCGGATCTCTATCAGAATCTGCTTCAACAACATATCTTTGAGAACCTGAAAGGGGCCCTCTATTTTTCCCGATTCGTTTTTCGATTTCCAAAATTGGCCTATAGAACCTTGAAACGCTATCCGGAATTGGGCCACTTCTACCTTCAGGTTTTGGAAGGGAGTGAGACCTATCAGGGTTTTGTAACAAAGGTCAAGGAACGGATGAGGGATCTTCTTGGAGGCCGGCTGAGCGAGAAGATTCGGAGGGCTATGATTAGAAATTAACAGCTTTGAAGAATAGCCTTCAAAGGTTATAATGACCGATGGGAAGGCCCTTTGGATCCCGGAATTTGGTTTATGGATGGGTTGGTTGGTTGGGAAAACAAGGATGATTTTATCGGATGCGTCCATATAAGGATCTGGTTAAAAAACTGCTCCATATTGAAGATACTCCAGAACGAACTGCCCTGGCCTATTCGGTCGGTATTTTTTTGGGGTTTTCTCCTTTTTTGGGGTTTCATACTCTTGGAGGGATTGCCGTCGCGTTTTTATTTGGGCTGAACCGGGTTGCTGTTCTCCTTGGAGTCTGGTCAAATACGCCCTGGTGGATTGTCCCTTATTATGTGGCTGCTACAGCGGCTGGGTTATGGATAACAGGATTTCAAATCGAAGGGGGGGGACTGGAGGAGCTCTTTCGATTGGGGATGGGGAAAGGATTTTTGGGATCGGATTTTTGGGGCTGCCTCACCTCTCAATGGGGTTTTCTCCTCTCCTTTACGATTGGGTCACTGGTCTTAGCCACCCTTCTGAGTTTAGCCATTTACCCTCTCTCCCTGAAGTGGATTAGATTCTACCGCTCCCGAATAAAATAGCCTCTTCCGAATGCGGAATGCAGAGTGGTGAATGCGGAGTTTTAGTATTCCGAATTCCGCGATCATCATTCCGAATTCGAGCTGCCTTGACAGGGTGTCCCTGAAATAGAAAAATAATTAATGATATGAAAGAATGGATGCAAAAGGACGCCTCTTCTTTTCATGGGTGGATCCAATCGGAGTCATGGAGGAGATTTAAATCGATCGGCTTAACAGGACTTAAGGGTTCCTCTAATGCTTACCTCCTCTCCCTTTGGAGAGAAAAGGTGAGGGGACCCCATTTGATCATTGTCCCTTCCCTCCAAAAGGCTGAATCCCTGTTAGAAGACCTCCATTTTTTCAGTCAGGAGACGAACGATGCGTTTGTCCTCTACCCCCCGTGGGAGACCCTGCCTTACGATGAGATTCCCCCTCACCCCGAAATCATCAGGGACAGGGTGAGATGCCTCTTTTCTCTCCTTCATGAGGAAGAGGTGATGATCATTTCTCCGGTTCAGGCCCTGATGCAGAAGGTTCTCCCTCCCACCGATTTAAAGGGATCAACTCTTTCTCTTCAAGTGGGAGAGGAGATCGTACGGGAAGGCCTGCTCCGTTATCTTCAAGACAATGGTTACACTTCGGCAAGGGTCGTTGAGGAACGAGGGGATTATAGCCTTCGGGGAGCGATCATTGATATCTTTTCGCCCTCCCATGAAGAACCCCTGAGGCTCGAGTTTGATGGGGACAGACTGGCCTCGCTGCGCCGCTTTGAACCGGAGAATCAGCGTTCCCTCCCGGGGAGTGAACTGGAGAGGGCCATCCTTCTTCCTGCAAGGGACCTTTCGAAGAATCTTTTTGAGCAGCCCTTGGGCTCTTTTTTTGACTACCTGAAGGGAGAGGGGGTCGTCTTCATTGAAGAGATGGAAGAGGTCGGGAAAGAGGCAAAATCTTTCTCCCGCTCCATCGATGAACATTACGAGAAGGCCCTAACGAAAAAGCGTCCGGTCTTACCCCCAGGGCTTCTCTATTTTAAAGATGAAGAACTCTTTCCCTCAATGAAGAGATTTAAGAATGTCTTTCTCCAAGAAGGCCCTCTTGCTCCTCTTCCCTGCGAAGACGTCTTTGCCTTTGAAACTGAGACGAACGAAGATCTTCGGAGAGAAATGAATGCTCTGTTCGCAACCGGGAAGGGCAGCGCCGAAGCCTCCCCTTTTTCCATTCTTCTCCGACAGGTTCTGAGATGGAGGGAGAGGGGGA
>DATIGG010000603.1:0-3318 GCA_035454825.1 Thermodesulfobacteriota bacterium
CTCTACCACCAGATCATCCCAGACGTGATCAGCCTTCCAGGGATAGGGGTGGGCTTATTAGCTTCCTTGGTGATTCCGGAAATCACTTTTTTCAACTCTTTGGTGGGTGCACTCTTGGGAGGGGGAAGCCTTTTTTTAGTCGCTACGTTATATCAATGGCTCTTTAAGAGGGAAGGTATGGGAGGCGGGGATGTCAAACTGCTGGCGATGATTGGGGCTTTCTTGGGGTGGAAATCGGTTATCCTTGCCATCCTTTTAGGCTCACTCATCGGTTCGGTTGTCGGCATGATGATTATGGTCTGGAAGGGGAAAAACTTCAAATACGCCATACCCTTTGGGCCGTTTCTTTCCATGGGGGCGGTGATCGCTCTTTTTTGCGGAGAGAGTATCATGAACTGGTATTTATATTTGTACAAGTGATTGATAAATGGTCGAAGTTAGGGTTCCGAGGCCCCTGCCTACCGGCAGGCAGGCGTTTCGTTTTACGTCAAAGGGTTACGTCAGGTTTTTAAGACCAATGACCTAACCGAATGACGATACGGGCGTCGTTACCGTAACCGTTGAACCTTAGTTCTGCTTTTTTCAGACGGGCGGTTAGGTTATTTATGCGAAAACATTTCTGGTTATTTAAGAGATTGAATTTAGGACTCCGGATGGAGGTGATTGTCAACATCTCGCTCCTCATGCTGGCAGCGATCCTTCTCATTGGCATCACCATGGCAAAGATTCACGAGAAGAATATCGTCGAAGAAAAGGTCAGGTACGGAGAGAGATTAAGCCAGGATATTCTGGATATCATCGAGTTCATTTTCAAGGAGAGGAAAGAATTCTCCTTGAATGATTTTCCGATTAAACAGGAACTCCAGGACTTTGTCCGAATCTTTACCAAAGAGAAGGGGGGTTATGATCTGCTGATCACGGATCCAGCCCTGAAGATTATTGTTAGCAAGAGGGAAGATCTGGTCGGTCAATATTCGAAGAGTGATTCACTAAGGAATTCGATTCAGTCCGGCCAATTCTATACCAAGATTGAAACCTCCGGGAGCCTCCTCTGGATTCGCTATCAGAAGATGGTTTTTTGTTCCCCTCTCTGGGTCCATGGGAAGATTGTCGGCGGACTTCAGTTGGAGGTTCCCACCGATGATATCATGATCCGGTTGTTTGAATCGAAAAAGATCATTCTGATCTCGATCCTCCTCGATGCCGTCGTTCTGATCATTTTTGGAAGTCTCTTGCTCTCTCGCGTTCTGGTTAAGCCGTTAAGGGATTTAGTTCAACTGACTCAGAAGATCAGCGAGGGAGATTTCAGTCAAACCATCGAAGTAAGCTCAAGAAATGAGATCAGCCAACTGATCGACTCATTCAACCGGATGATCATCCGGCTAAAAGAGAACCAGGAAAGTCTCGAAAATTATCTCGAGTCCCTTGAAACCACAAACACGAAGTTGAAAGAGGCTCAGGAAGAAATCCTCCGTTCAGAGAAACTTGCCTCCATTGGCCGGTTTGCAGCAGGGGTTGCCCATGAGGTCGGAAACCCATTAGGCGCCATCTTGGGATATACCAGCATTCTCGAAAGGGGAGGGGTCGATCATGAAGAGGCCAAGGACTATTTGAAACGGATTGAAAAAGAGATTGAACGGATCAATCGAATCGTCCGGGAACTGTTAGATTTTGCAAGACCTTCAAAAGCAGAGCCGAAGGAGGTCAATGTGAATCAGGCTCTTGAAAACACGCTCTCCTTGCTCTCTTACCAGAAAGACTTTAAAGAAATTCAGACCCAACTGGACCTTCGGTCTGATTTGCCAATGATCAGAGGAGATGAAGCACAGCTCTCTCAAGTCTTTATCAATATCATTCTCAATGCAGTCGATGCCATGCCCGACGGCGGGTCCCTCTGTATTCAAACTGGGACGTATGTGGTTGAACATCTCTTTTCAGATTCCTTCCATTGGCTCCATCCGCCCAGAAGGAAGGGAGATCCTGTCGAATCCAATTATTCACATCTCAGGAAACCGGATCCCTTATCCGCGATGCTCACCAAGTTTTCAAAGGGAGAAACCCTCATTAAGATCCTCATCTCCGACACGGGAACAGGAGTTGGAAAGGAAGATTTGAAACGAATCTTCGATCCCTTCTTTACCACCAAGGATCCGGATAAAGGGACGGGCCTCGGCCTGTCGGTCTCTTTAAGAATTGTCGAAGCGATGGGGGGGGAGATCAAGGTAGAGAGCGAGTTGGGAAAAGGAACAAAATTTGAAATCTATTTTCCGGCAGTCTCATAGAAAGGTATCAAGGAGGACTTATGGTTCCCAAACGAATTCTCATCATTGATGATGAGGAAAGTTTTAGACATATGCTATCGGTCATTCTCAAAAAAGAGGGATTCGATGTGGATACAGCCTCGGACGGGCAAGGAGGAATGCAGAAGGTGATGGTGAATCCCTATGATCAAATCCTCTGCGATATCCGAATGCCTCGAATGGATGGGCTCGACTTTTTAAAGGAGTTCCAGAAGACGAACCTGGAGGCGACGGTCATTATGATGTCCGCTTATGGAACGGTCGATACCGCTATCGAGGCCATGAAATTAGGGGCTTATGACTACATCTCCAAACCCTTCAAGCCTGACGAGATCATTTTGACGCTCAAAAAGGCGGATGAGAGAGAACGATTACGGAGGGAAAACGAACGGTTAAGAAAAGAAATTAGTCGGGAATATGGTTTTGAAAATATTGTGAGCAAAAATGAAGCGATGCAGAAAATCTTTGAAGTCATTAGAAAGGTGGCTCCCTACAAGTCCACCATTCTCATCATGGGAGAGAGCGGGACAGGAAAAGAGCTGGTAGCGCGGGCGCTGCATTATAGTAGTGACCGTTCTCAAAGTCCATTCATTCCGATCAACTGTGGGGCCATTCCAGAGAACCTTCTTGAGAGTGAACTCTTTGGCCATGCCAAAGGAGCCTTTACGGATGCCATTCGGACGAAAAAGGGGCTCTTTGAGGAAGCCGATGGAGGGACCCTTTTTTTGGATGAGATTGGCGAACTTCCCCTTCAGCTTCAGGTGAAACTGCTCCGGGTCCTCCAGGATGGAGAAATTCGACGAGTGGGAGAGGCAAAACCCATCCAGATTGATGTCCGAATTGTGGCTGCTACAGTCAAAGACCTCATCAGAGAAGTCAATGAAGGACGATTTCGAGAGGACCTCTTCTACCGATTAAATGTCTTTCCGATCCATTTACCCCCTCTCCGGGAAAGGAAAGAAGACATTCCTATGCTTGTCGCCCATTTTATCAAGAAGTATAATCAGGCCATTGGGAA
>DATIGG010000604.1:0-6060 GCA_035454825.1 Thermodesulfobacteriota bacterium
ATGATGTGGAAGCATCTTTACGACCGGTTTAATGCCCCTCCGAAATCAGGGCCACGCCATGTCTGCTACTTTACAGAGATAGAGATTGTTCCAACGAGACAATATTACCACTCCTTGCCTGTCGGCGAGGCGACTAAAAAGTACATGGGATCAGTCAAACAGGACGGCCAGGGGTATATTAACAATGAAACGTATGTTGCAGGGCTTCCCTTTCCAAGACCGGATGGACCCTATAAGGCCCAGCAGATCATCTACAATTGGGACAAGAGCTACAACTTGGACACCGAATTTTACTGGGAACATGTCTTTGGATATACAAAAGATTTAAGAAACGATTACGAAGGCATGGCCACGGCTTACACCGCAAGGCTCCAGGGTCGGGTCAAATGGCCACCCCTCGGCTGGTTCGACGAACGCGCCAAAGACCAGCAGGAGTTGAAAGTGTTCCAGTACATGAGCCAGGCCCCGCGAGACCTATTCGGTAATATCATCACCGTAACCTCTTATATCGATCCAAACCGGGACGACCTCTTTCTGATGTACATCAACAGCCTCAGAAGGATTCGAAAATTGACGGCCTCTGATACCCAGGACCCGGCCGTCGGGCAGGATATGATCTATGAAGATTGGCAGGGATTCAACCAGAAGTTAAGCGCCAAACGTTACCCCTACAAATACGAAGTGATTGGCGAAGGAGAATTCCTTGTCCCGATCTCAATCGATGGATCAACCTATATGAGCACAAAAGATGGATATATCCTGAAGAACTTACAGTTGGAACGAAGACCCATGTGGGTCGTCCAAATGACCCAGCAGGACAAAAACTATGTTTATAGTAAACGGGTCTGGTATGTGGACAAGGAGATTTTGTATCCGCACCACATTGACAACTACGACCAAAAGGGCCGTCTGTACCGGACTTATGATTCCATCTGGGGTTTTATCCCTGAGATGGGCACCTACAATCAGTTTCACACCTTAGCTCTTGACCATGTCGATACCCACAGCACAGCTTACCATTCTTACTCCTATCCAGCCGTATGGCTGAGTCGTGGAGACATCAGCATGAGCGGCATGGTGAAGGTAAAGTAACTTTTAAACACTCTCAGTCCCCAGCGGGTGATGATCCGCCGGGGACTGAGGGATGTGAATGATCAACTCTGCGATCCTTTTCATGACAGAAAAAACGAGGTGGGCCTGCTCCTTAACGAGGGCGACTTGATAATTTAAGGGAGGCAGCAAAATCTTGATGTAGCTTCCACCATAAGGTCTCACCTGAACTCTCCATGCCTTCTCCTGAAGATCAAAATATACCTTCAAAAACTCAATCTCCAAGCTCCCACATTCCTCGATGAGTCTTTGATCTTCATTCAGAAGTTGCAGCACTCCATTTCGCTCACAATGCTCTTTTCTTGCAGGCACAGAGGCAAAGAAGGGTTTTCCCTTTTTGATAAACCCCAAATAGCGAAGTTCAATTCCTTCAGAAACAGAAGAATCTTGCCTCCCTGGAAATTTCCCTTCCAAAACCATGACATAGATTTTACCCAGAAACTTCTTATCGATCTCGTATCGTATCGTGAAACTGAGAAAAGGAAGGTCCTTTATTGAAAAGACAAATCCATTCTCTCCCTTTTGGGGCTCCCCCAGAAGGTTGATAAAGTATTCGGAATTGTTTCTTAGAGACTGGAAAACCTTTTCATCGATCATAGGCCTTAAATATCCGGGTGGTTGCCTCCAACCGTTTGCCCTTCAACAGGCCTGTCCTGAGTCCACCGTTCATCCTTCGACAAGGTCAGGATGAACGGTGGATCGAAGGGCTCAGGGTGAACGGTGATATGTTACTCTTTCAAGGCTTCCTCATATTTGACAGGTTTGAAAAGGCTCACTTTCATTTTGAATGTGCACCAGAGAAAAGAATAGATGGCTCCACCGCCTAAGAAATAGAGCGCATACTTATAAATATCTGCCTTCATCTTCGGATCCGGGAAGATATAGACCATTACACAGATAATCCCTGCGATCCCCAAGATCTGAGGTACAGGGAAGAGTGGAGTTTTAAAGGGTCTTTCAAGGTTTGGATACTTCATTCTTAGGATAATGGCATCGATATGGGCTATGACATAAGCCAGTAACCAGGAAAATGCCGAGGCAACGATAAGTACGACAATGGTTTCGACCGTCGATATTCCGGTCAAGATTTGAACAGCCATTCCAAGTCCAAGAAGGATAATCCCAACCCAAGGGGTGCGGAACCGAGGGTGGAGCCATTTGAAGATAGAAGGAACCTGACCGGCGT
Organism: Thermodesulfobacteriota bacterium; assembly: GCA_035454825.1. GTDB lineage: Bacteria > Desulfobacterota > BSN033 > BSN033 > UBA1163 > DATIGG01. The sequence continues at coordinate 2,297 of DATIGG010000604.1, forward strand.
GGGCCATTCCATAAAGCATCCTCGGGACAGCAGCTAACAGGGTATTGATCGTCCCTGCGGTTGCAAAAAATGATGTAATGCCTATCCAGTATAATCCCAGTTTCCCAAGAATGGCAGAGGCGACCTCCACATGGGGAGTGGATGAAGTAGAGAGTGTGTTCATGGGGACGTATCGGACCGAGGCAATCCCAAAAAGGAGGTTCAATATCAGGATGATCACGAGTCCTAAGATCATCGCCAGAGGCATATCCCTTCTGGGGTTTTTTGCCTCTTCAACCAAGGGGCAGGTGAATTCTGTTCCGATGAGGAGCCAAATGCCTAAGGCCACAAAGGTAAGTATATTTTCGATCCCTAATGAAGGAGCAACATACTTCACTTGAGGATGACCCACTGCTAAAACCCCAATCATACCGATTACTCCAATCGTAATGATCTTGATGATCGTAAATACAATTTCAGCTTTTGCGAAGACATCTACGCCGAGTAAATTTAACATCATGAAGAGCATTAACATGAGAATTCCGATAAGGGTTGGAGATAGGGAAGGGAAAAAAACGTTATTGATCACGATGCTTGCAACTGCTATCTCAGCCGGTCCTGCAAGGAACTGAACCGTAATATATCCTGCAATGGTAGCCAGGATGGCAAGAAAATGTCCAAGGGCGACCTCGGTATAGGAACTAATGCTTCCTGCCCGTGGCATGGTGATCGCAAGTTCGCTGAATGTGAAGGCTTGAAAAATCATGAGAACCCATGCAATGAGCATCGAAATAATAAAACCATATCCCCCGAGTCCCATTCCCTGACAAAGGGAGACAAGGGTCGTGGAAGCTATCACAAGTCCAACAGCGACAGCCAACAAAGAAGGAAACCCGAGCACCCCCTTTTTAAGATCTCCCACCATGATTGTTTGCCTCCTTTCTTAACGACGATTAACCCGCAGTTGGAATATATGAAAATCAGGATAAGAAGTCAATAAATATTTTGATTTTGAACATTATGTTCACTTTTTAAACTTGACAAATAACCTTTTTTTTAATATCTTTTAACCATCGAGTTTTTTAATAGTTTACTCACTGATACTTTAACTTTCGCTTGCATATCAAGACCGAAAATCAAAAAGGGAGGAAAGAAAATGATCCCGCAAATCAAAAAGATCCTTTATGCAACCGATCTCAGTAAAAACTCTGCTTACGCGTTCTATTATGCCATCGATTTGGCGCAAAGGCGGGACGCAAAGATTGTCATTCTGCACGTCATTGAATCTCTGCCTCCGATTGTCAGATTTTATGGAGCTTTGGAGGAAGAGAAGAAATATTATCAGTATGAACAGGCCGCGGACCTTGAGCTCATCAAGAAACGTTTGGAGGAAATCTGTCAAAGAGTCGAAAAGAAGGGTACCCTGTGCCTCATGTTGGTATCCAATATTCTGGTTCGTGTGGGTCATCCGGTGGAGGAAATCTTGAGGGCAGCGGATGAAGAGCAATGCGATGTCCTCATTCTTGGAAGCCACGGAAAGGGGTTTTTGCAACAGACCTTTCTTGGGAGTGTCTCCCATAAGGTATTGGATCGATCTCGAAGACCTGTTTTCATCATCCCCTTGCCCTCTGGAGAGATGAAAATCGATTTGGATGAAATAGCTTAGCTACTTGTTAATGAGAACCATAACAGATCGAGAAACTTGGAGCCCTGGTGGCCAAACGCCCACCAGGGCTTTGAGTTTGCGAGTCTAGCCCCACCCCCACCCTGGCCCTCCCCCTGAAGGGGAGGGAAATCGTGACGCGCCCCGCGTGAATCCTCCCCCTTCAAGGGGGAGGTCAGGAGGGGGATGGGGATCTGGCGGAGCGTATTTAACTTACGACAGCGTAAAATGAACGGGACTGTTAAAATCTCTACTTTCGCAAGAATGACGAAGTGGGTCATTTTGACAGATGGATCTTCGGGAGCAGCTACTTCAGAAACTTCCTCACCGTTGTCCTTATTGTGATCAGCCCGTCTCTTATGATTCATTTGATCTGAAAGACGGAGAGAACCTGATCCAATGTCCCTCCTGTCGAAAGATCTATATTAAAATAGTCTCAAAATGTTTTAGAGATGAGACAAAATAGATGAACCCATTTCAGCCCCCCTCCTTTAAAGATCGTCTTTCAACCCCTATCCAGTACGTCAAGGGAGTGGGTCCGAAACTTTCAAAAATCCTTGAACGGAAAGGGATTCAGACAGTGGAAGATGCTCTCTACTTTCTTCCCAGAGCGTATGAAGATCGCCGCCATTTAAAAAAAATGTCTGAGCTGGAAGCGGGAAAGAAGGAAACCGGTTTTGGCGAGATTCTGCTTTCCGGAATCGTCTTCTTCCCATCTCGAAGGAAGAAGGTCTTTGAAGCCGTCGTCGGAGATGAGAGTGGCACCATTACGCTCAAATGGTTTCACGGGAACGAGCGATATCTCAGGGCCCGGTTTAAAAAGGGGCAAAAACTGATCTTTTCAGGAGAGGTCAGATGGTTCAGTCATCAGAAGGAGATCCACCATCCTGATGTCGAGATGGTGGAAGAAGATATTGAAAAGGATTACCTCAATTTCAAGCGGATTGTTCCGATTTACTCCGAAACCGAAGGTCTTTATCAGCGGACTCTGAGACGAATGATGAGGACCATTTTTGATGAATATGGGAATGAACTCTCCAGTCCAATTCCAGGGGAGATCCTGGAGAGACAGGGGCTGATCGATCTTCGAGAAGCCTTCCGGATGGTCCATTTCCCGGGGAATGGAGATTCGATGGAATTCCTTGATCTTCATCGGTCTAAGGGGCATCGCCGGATCATCTTTGATGAATTCTTTTTCATGGAACTTGGCATGGCCTTAAGGAAAAAAGGGAGGGTTTTGGAGGAGGGGATATCCTTTAAGACAGAAGGCCATTTGGCCGGAAAGTTATTAAAACAACTTCCCTTTCAAATGACCCGTGCTCAAGAAAAGGTTTGGGGAGAGATCCAGAAAGATATGGAGAGGTCCCTTCCCATGAACCGACTGATCCAGGGAGATGTCGGAAGCGGGAAGACGATCGTTTGCCTCCTGGCCAGCCTGAAGGCTGTAGAGTTCGGTTATCAGGCTGCGATCATGACACCCACAGAGATACTGGCAGAACAGCATTACCTCACGACCCATCGATGGCTCGATCCATTGGGCATTACCGCCACTCTCCTCACGAGCAGCATAAAAGGTCCGGAAAGAGAGGACCTTTACGGAAGGATAAAGAGGGGACACGTCCAGCTTGTAATTGGGACCCATGCCCTGATTCAAGAAACGGTCGAATTTCATCGCTTGGGGCTGGTCATTATCGATGAGCAGCATAAATTTGGAGTGGTTCAGAGAGCCCTTTTAAAGAAGAAGGGAGAAAACCCGGATGTCCTGGTCATGACGGCAACACCCATTCCAAGGACCCTCGCCATGACCCTTTACGGAGATCTGGACGTCTCGATCATCAACGAGATGCCTCCGGGAAGGATGCCTGTTGAGACAATCGTTTTTCCCGAATCTGCCAGACAGAGGGTCTATCGAATGGCAGGAGAAGAGGTCAGGAAGGGCCACCAGGTCTTTATCGTTTACCCTCTGGTTGAGGAATCTGAGAAACTGGACCTTAAAGATGCCACTCGAATGGCAGAAGAGATCCAGAGAGAGGTCTTTCCAGAATTTCGGATCGGCCTGCTTCACGGTCGCATGAAAAGTGATGAGAAAGAGCGGATCATGATGGAGTTTAAAAAGGGAGGA
>DATIGG010000605.1:0-12861 GCA_035454825.1 Thermodesulfobacteriota bacterium
ACAAACGGTTTCAATTGAAGAAGGCCCTCCGTCGAAGTCAAAAGATGGTTGAAAGGCTGGAGAAGGAGGTTCAGTCTCTCAAGGGCCTCGGTCCGAGTCCCCCTTCTTTTCTCGAGAAGGAAGCGTGACACAGGGTTCAGATTCAACGATTTTGTAATCCCCTGTTAAAGAAAGAAAAATGGATTTCTTCACTCACGATCCTCATTCTGTTGTTGATCCGAGAGAAATGGTGATGGCATTTACACGCCCTCAAGAGGATCTCGAGAGAGAGTTATCGCTCGAAAACTTGGCCTTGATCACTTTCACGCTTCAGGACCTCCATGGGATTGTCCAGTCGAGGCATCAGGCTAAACCGATTGAGGCTTGGAAGAACCGAAACTCGAGAATCTACAGGGATGAAGGATGGATTGTTGTTCAATCCCCCTATGGAGCTCCCGGCACGATCATGCTCTTGGAGGAGCTGGTGGCTTTCGGAGTGAGGCAAGCCGTCTTTCTTGGATACTGTGGCACGATTCGGAAAGGGGTTGGGATAGGCGATATCGTCCTTCCGACCGAGGCAATTCGGGAAGAGGGAACCTCCTATCATTACCTCCCCAACGGGGAGAAAAGTTTACCCGATCCAGAGGTTCAAAGGAAACTTGCAGATTGCATAGGTAGAACCGGTCTTCTCTTCCATCAGGGAACGGTTTGGACAACCGATGCTCCTTACAGAGAAGCACCCGAAAAAATCAAACGCTATAGCCGTGAGGGCGTCTTGGGGGTGGAGATGGAGATGGCTGCTGCCTTTGCCTTTGGAAAGGCAAGGGGGGTCTCTGTGGGAGCGGCTCTTATCGTCTCCGACAAGGTCAGTGAGAAGGAATGGCAAATCGGCTTTTTTTCCCCAAAGGTTAAATCAACAAGAAAGCAATTGATCGAAGTCCTCACCGAACACATCGCTGAGATAATCTCTCAGTAACCCCTCAGTCACAGGATCGATTGGACCGATGTAGTCTCCCCTCCGAAACCAAAGGATATGAGGATATAATGGCAGGGTAGTGTAAACGGACCGTTTTAGAGGTATCTGGCCATTGGCTCATCGCTCAAATGCGCCGCTTCAAGTTTTCTCCGGAGAGACCACCGCGGTCCTTAGGGCAGATCTTCGACCGTTACTTCTGAAGGCTCGCAAAACGGATTAAATTCTGCTTGCATTTGAAATTGAATTATGGTATAAAATAACTAAATTAGGGGTCTGCTGAAAAAGCGGGCAAAAAGCCCGCTTTTTTATTATAGGCCTCGTTGGACTGTGAGATCATGACTTCTGAAGAAATTATCGATCATGTCCGCAGGCTTGCGGATCCCATTCTTTCGGATGAAGGATTCGAGTTGATAGAAGTTCAATATCGAGGAGAATCCAGAGGATGGGTTCTTCGTCTTTACGTCGATAAGGAAGGGGGAATTACCCTGGAAGATTGCGCCCGGATCAGCCAAGAAATCGGAAGAAGCCTGGATGTGGAAGATTTTATCTTGACTCCTTATACCCTCGAGGTTTCTTCCCCTGGTCTGACCCGATCCCTCAAAAGCGAGAAGGACTTCATGAAATACCAGGATCGATTGATCAAGGTGACAACGACCCAGGCTATTGGAAATCGAAGACAGTTTAAGGGCAGACTTCGAGGGGTCGTAAACAATCAGATTCAAGTCGATACGGATGGGGAGGTCGTTCAAATTCCCTTATCCGACATTGCGAAGGCCCATCTGGAGATCGAATTTTAGCCCTATGGAGTGAATCGTTATGCCATCAAATCTCAATTATATCATTGACCAAGTAGGAAAGGATAAAGGGATCGACCGGAAGGTGATCATCGAGGCCCTCGAACAGGCCGTTCTCACCGCTTCCAGAAAGAAGTACGGTCACCAGGGAGAGATTGAGGTTCACTATAACGAAGAGGCTGGGGAGGTTGAGTTATTTCAGTTCAAACAGGTCGTCGAAGAAGTCGCGGACCCCTCAACCGAAATCTCTCTCAAGGAAGCTCAGGAACTTGATGCAGAGGCTCAAATCGGGGATAGCCTTGGGGTCAAGCTGACCACTGACTTTGGCAGGATCGGGGCTCAAACGGCCAAGCAGGTGATCATCCAGAAGGTCCGCGAGGCCGAACGCGAGAACGTCTATAATGAATTCAAAGATCGCAAGGGAGATATTGTCAGCGGAATGGTTCAACGGATGGAGAAGGGGAATCTCTATGTGAATGTCGGAAGAACAGAAGCCGTCCTTCTGGCGAAGGAGCAGATCCCGGGTGAAGTTTATCGTCAAGGCGATAGACTTCGTGCTTATATCGTGGATGTGCAAAAGAATTCAAAGGGAATCCAGATCTTCCTCTCTCGAACCCATCCGGGGTTTCTTGTCAAACTCTTTGAAAATGAAGTCCCCGAAATTTCAGACGGGGTGATCAAAATTATTAGTGCCGCGAGGGAACCCGGAGAAAGAGCAAAGATTTCGGTCTACAGTTCGAACCGGGATGTGGATCCGGTAGGGGCTTGCGTGGGAATGAGAGGTTCCCGGGTTCAGAGTGTCGTCCAGGAACTCCGAGGAGAACGAATCGATATCATCCCCTGGTCTCAGGATCAGGCAAAATATATCTGCAATGCGCTGGCACCTGCTAAGATCTCGAGGGTCTATATTGACGAAGAAATCCGCCACATGGAGGTGATCGTCGCAGACGATCAACTTTCCTTAGCCATTGGAAAGAAGGGGCAGAATGTTCGGCTCGCCTCCAAATTGACGGGCTGGAAGATTGACATCAAGAGTGAATCGAAGATGGAAAAGATCTCCGGCGAGATCTTTGAAGTGTTCAAGCAGCTTCCCCATATCGGCGACGTCACGAGTCGTATCCTTTATAACGAAGGGTTCCGGACGATGAGAGAGATCGCTGAAGTCGATCCCGAAGAACTGGCAAGAATTCTGGAGATTGAAAAGGAGAAGGCCCTTGAGATCATTGAGCGTGCGGCGGCCGAAGGGAAGGAGAAAGAAGGGGTTGAATCGAGAGCGGAGGAAGTTTCCCCTCCCTCCGAGTCCGCCTTGGATTCGGTCGACCGCGTCGAAGGGGTTGGAGAGAAGACTGCCGAAATTTTGAGAGCCAATGGGTTTCAAACGATTCAGGATCTTCTGAAGGCAGATGGGGAGAGACTGGCTTCCCTTCCAGGGATTGGTGCCAAAAAGGCGGAAAAGTTGCTTCAGTCTGCCCAACGGTTGGCCGAAGAAGGAAAGAAATGAAGTTTCAGAGGCATGTTCCCATCCGAATGTGCGTCGGATGTGGAAATCGCCGGAAGAAGGGCGACCTGATTCGATTTGTTCGAGGAGGTTCCGGGTCTGTTTCCATCACCTCCGAGAACCTTGCTGGAAGAGGGATTTATCTCTGTCCAGATCTGGCGTGCTTATTCGCTGCCAGTAAGAAGATGAGGCGGACGGGTGTCTTGGGATCTGCGGATATAGCGGTCCTGAGATCCCGGATTGCTAAAGAGAGGGAGAAGCAGGAGGAAAAGGAATGACAAAGATTAAAGTCCTCGATCTGGCAAGGGAAGTAGGGATGGAGGATGACAAGCTGCTCATGAAACTGAAGAGAATGGGCGTGAAGGTGAAGGATAAGAAATCCGAGGAACCTGAAAAGATGAAGTCCTCGAGCGATGAGCGAGTTATTGAAAGGGACGCTGAGAAAGAGGTTATTGAGAAGCGGGTTAAACCCACAGTGATTCGGAGGAGAACACATCACCTGGAACAAAAAGTTGAGGCTGCTCCCCAGGTCGAAATTCCCCTTCCCGCTGAAGTTCCTCCTCCTCCCCCCTTGGCCGCTGAGCCTCGTCCAAAGAAAAAACCTTCGAAAGAGATCGAAGAGGCCTTGGAAAAAGAGCCCAAACCTCGGGCAAGGGCGACCCGGAAAAAGAAGGGCGAAGAAGCTCAGGAAATGATTCTCCAAGCCGAAACTGCCCCAGAGGCGGAGGAAGCGATCCCTGTCAAACCAGAGGAGAAGAAAGCTATCTCTGTTGCTCCCCATGAGGTTGAAAAGAAGATCGAAAGCAAAAAAGAAGCTCAGGTGTCTAAAACTCAAGAGCCGAAAATTGTGGGACCCAAGGCCGAGGAAGCGAAACCTAAAGGGGTGACTGAAGAGACACCCGAGCTCAAACTCCTGCAAAAAAAGAAACTTCTCGAAAAAGAGGAACTGGAGGCCCTTGCAAAAAAGAAGAAAGGGTTTGTTAAGAAGAGAAGAGTGATCGAGGAAAGGATGTTGGTTGATGGCGAACCGGTAGAAGAGGAGATTCGGGTTGAGAAAGAGGGGGGGGAACCCTTTCTCAAATCCTACAGACCGGTAAAGAAGAGGGTTGTTGTCAAGGAGGCCAAAAAGACCGAGGTTACCGTTCCCAAGCCGATTAAGAGGATCATCCGAATTGCTGAAATGATTACCGTCGGAGACCTTGCCAAACGGATGGGGGTTAAAGGAGGGGAATTGATCAAGAAACTCATGGAGATGGGCATTCTTGTCAATATCAACCAGACCATTGATACGGATGTTGCCTCACTGGCGGCCAGTGAATTTGGGTATGAGGTCGAGAAAGTCTCGTTAGAACGGCCGGACCTCCTGGAAAGGAAGGAAGACCTACCCGAGCAGCTCAGGTCGAAGCCTCCTGTGGTCACCATCATGGGCCATGTGGACCACGGCAAGACGATGCTTTTGGATGCCATCCGCAAGACGAATGTGGTCGACGGAGAGGCCGGGGGAATCACGCAGCATATCGGTGCCTATGATGTGGAGCTCGAGAACAGCCATGTCGTTTTCATCGATACCCCTGGCCACGAAGCCTTTACAGCCATGAGGGCGAGAGGCGCCCAAGTGACGGATATTGTAGTCCTGGTAGTCGCTGCTGATGATGGCGTGATGCCCCAGACGAGGGAGGCCATTGATCATGCCCGGGCGGCCAGAGTGCCTATCCTGGTGGCTATCAATAAGATGGATAAACCCAATGCCAATGCGGAAAAGGTGATGAAGGATCTGGCAGACTATGGTCTGGTTCCAGAAAAATGGGGTGGCAGCACGCTTTATGCTGAGGTCTCAGCGAAACAGAAGAAGGGGATTAAAGAGCTACTCGAGCTGATTCTTCTCCAGGCAGAGATGCTCGAGCTCAGGGTCAATCCAGACAAGCCCGCCCGGGGTGTCATCATCGAGGCCAAGCTGGATCGGGGAAGAGGTCCTGTGGCGACTCTCCTCATACAGGAAGGAACGCTCAAGACAGGCGATGCGTTCATTGCCGGGTCCGATTATGGAAGAGTAAGGATCATGCTGAATGACAAAGGACAGAAAATCGAGAATGCTCATCCTTCCATACCCGTGGAGGTCGTGGGTTTCTCTGATGTCCCTGAGGCCGGGGAACCTTTCATTGTCGTTCCTGATGAACGGACGGCGAGGCAGATCAGCCTCCACCGGCAAGAAAAGATGAGAGAAAAAGAGCTTTCAAAACTGAGCAAGATTTCCCTGGAAGATCTCTATGAACAGATCAAGAAAGGAGACGTGAAAGAGCTCAACGTCATTATCAAGGCCGATGTTCAGGGATCGATCGAGGCGATGGGGGAGGCTTTGCGAAAGCTCTCTACCGATGCGGTCAAGGTCAGTATCCTTCACGAAGGAGTGGGTGGAATCACGGAGACCGATGTCAATCTGGCCTCCGCTTCCAATGCCATCATCATTGGGTTCAATGTGAGGCCTATCCCCAGCGCGCAAGACCTTGCTGAAGAAGAGAAGGTGGATATCCGAGTTTACTCCATCATTTATGATGCCATCAACGACATCAGGAAAGCCATGGAAGGTCTGATGGAACCCACCTATCGGGAGCGCTTCCTGGGAAGAGCCCGGGTGATCCAGATCTTCAATATCCATAAAGTGGGAACCATTGCAGGGAGTCTCGTTTTAGACGGGAAGGTTGTGCGTGGATCCCACGTAAGGCTTCTTCGCGATAACGTGATGATTTACGACGGCCGGATCTCCTCGCTCAAGCATCTCAAGGACGATATGAAGGATTGTGGTCAAGGCCTCGAATGCGGTATTGGCATTGAGAATTTTAATGACCTCAAACTTGGAGACATCATCGAGTCCTATGAGGTCGAAGAGATCCGTCCCCAACTGGCCTGATGGCGTGGTCCCCTGCTGCCGGGATTGAGAAGAAAGATGGTGATTGGAATTTGTCAGCTTCACCTCCGGATTCCAGAGAATCATTCCCTGAAGGAAAAGCGCCATGTGGTCCGAAAGTTGATCGACCGGGTCAGGCATCGGTTCAATGTGGCCATTTCAGAAGTCGGCGATAATGACCTCTGGCAGCGGTGTCAGATCGGTATCTGCACGGTCGGAAATGACCGGCGGTTCGTCAATTCGAGCCTCGACAAGATCATTGACTTCGTTGAAAAGATGTATCTTGCAGAAGTGATCGAAAAAGAGATTGAAATTATCACCTTTTGAAGTCGTGGGTGAACCTCGACCAGACATAGAATAAGGATGGAAGGGAAACGGTCCGATAGAGTCGCAGATTTGGTTCGTAAAGAAATCTCTGAGATGCTTGTCAAGACGATCAAGGATCCCCGTATCGGCTTCATTACCATCACCCGGGTCGTCGTCACTGAAGATTGCCGATCGGCCAAGGTCTATTACAGCGTTGTGGGAACGGTTGCTGAGAAGGAGCGATCCATGGAGGGACTCAACAGCGCCAAAGGGTATATTCGGAGAGAGCTCGGCCACCGGATGAAGCTGAAACACACTCCGGAAATCGTGTTCCAATTTGATCCATCGATTGAATACGCCGTTCATATGGGAGAGTTGTTCCATCACCTGCAGGAAGAAAGGGAGAAGAAAGAGGGCGGGAATGGGGATTGATGGATTTCTGATCGTGGACAAGCCGGAGGGGCTCACCTCCCTCGATGTGGTCCGAGAAGCCAAGCGGCGACTGGGCGTCCCAAAGGCCGGCCACGTCGGAACCCTCGATCCTTTTGCCACCGGGGTCCTTCCAGTGGCCCTGAACGAAGGAACGAAATTGATCCCGTTCTTATGCGAGGAACCCAAGCGATATGAAGGGACCCTGAGACTGGGAGAGGAAACGACAACGGACGACCCCACGGGAGAGATCGTCTCGAGGAGGTCTTGGGAAGCGGTGACCCATGAAACTCTCCACCACGCGTTTCAATCTTTCTCAGGCAAGATCCAGCAGGTCCCACCGATGTTTTCTGCAGTCAAGGTCGAAGGGAAACCCCTCTATCAGTTGGCCAGAAAGGGAATTGAGATCGAGCGCAAGGAGAGAGAGGTTCGTATTTTCCAGCTTCACATTGAATCGATCGACCTTCCCCGGGTCCGATTCACGATCTCGTGCTCAAGAGGGACTTATGTTCGATCTCTGGCAAAGGATATTGGCCGAAAGATCGGATGTGGCGCTCACCTGATCCAGCTCCGGAGAGTTCAGAGCGGGCTCTTTACGATCGAACAGGCGAGGACTTGGGAGAAACTCAAGACGTCGGAGCCTCACGATCTCCGGTCATGGCTGATCCCTTTGGAGGAAGCTTTGCCAGGCCTTCCGGAGGTGATCGGCGATAAAAGAGTGGTGCAAAAGGTTCGCCTGGGACAGGGGATGTTAGTTCGGGACCTCTCGCCCCAATTCCTCTCCGACTTTGACCAGGGAGGATGGATCAAGATTACTTCTCCCGGAGAAGGATTGGTTGCCATTTTGAAATCAGAGGTCAAACACAGCGATATTCCTTGGGCGAATCTGGACTCCGTTGTGTTTCGGCCTCTCAGAGTCTTTCATCCAAAACATTGAATGTCGATCATGGGAAAAAGGAGAGAAACATATGCCACTTGTTCTGGAGAAAAAAAGGGAGATTATTGACCAGTTTAGAACCCACGAGAAAGATACCGGTTCGCCCGAGGTTCAGATCGCGCTTCTGAGCGAGCGCATCCGATATCTTACGGAACACTTCAAGGCCCACAAACGGGACCATCATTCCCGAAGAGGACTTCTGAAGCTTGTCGGACAGAGAAAGAGACTTCTCAACTACCTGAAGGAAAATAGGGTGGATCGGTATCGCCAAATCATCGATAAACTGGGTCTTCGGAAGTGATCTTCCGAGGAGAGTTTTTTTGAGACCCAGAGAATCAAAGGAGTGAAAAAGTCTATGGTCCAGAAGTTACAGGTTGATTTTGGAGGAAGGCCATTTTCCATTGAAACCGGAAGAGTGGCAAAACAGGCCAATGGCTCTGCCTTGGTCCAGTATGGAGAAACCGTTGTCCTGGTCACGGCCGTGACAGCCAGCGAGAAACGGGAGGGGATTGATTTTGTTCCTCTGACCGTGAATTACCAGGAGATGACTTATGCTGCAGGGAGGATCCCTGGGGGATTTTTCAAAAGGGAAGGAAGGCCGACCGATCACGAGATCTTGACCTCCCGGTTCATCGACCGGCCCCTGAGACCCCTCTTTCAAAAAGGGTTTCAATATGAGACCCAGATCATTGCAACCGTTCTTTCCGCGGACATGGATAATGATCCCGCGATCCTCGCCATGATCGGGGCGTCGGCTGCCCTCACCTTTTCAGGAGTTCCGTTTAGCGGGCCGATTGCAGGAGCGAGAGTGGGGCGGATTGATGGAGAACTCGTCCTCAATCCCACCCATGAGGAACTCGCCATGAGTGACATCGACCTCTTCGTCGCGGGCAGCGAAGATGCCATCATCATGGTGGAAGGAAGTGCTAAAGAGGTCGTCGAAGCAGAGGTCCTGGAGGCGATTCTTTTTGGTCACCGATCTCTTAAGCCTGTCATTGATCTTCAAAGGGAGATTGTCCAGGCGCTTGGCACAGAACGAAAGGAATATGATATTCGGAAACCCGACGAAGCGATTCATGGGAAAGTGGAGAAAGCTGCCCAACAGTCGCTCTTGGAGGCCTATCGCATTCCTCAAAAGATCAAGCGAAGGGACCGGGTGGAAGAGATCTTCCAGGCAACCCTTCGTGAAAGTGGGGCAGAAGACGAATCATCTCAAAAGATGGTCAAGGTGGCCTTTGAGGAGCTTGATCGGAAATTGATCCGAAGGCTGATTTTGGAGAATCGGCGCAGGATTGACGGAAGGGGGCTTGCAGAGATCCGTCCCATTTCCTGCGAGGTAGGGATCCTACCCAGAACGCATGGTTCCGCCCTCTTTACGCGAGGTGAAACCCAAGTTCTTGCAGTCGTCACTTTTGGAACCTCGGAGGATGAACAGAAGATCAACTCCCTCATGGGAGAGACCTACAAGTCCTTCATGCTTCATTATAACTTCCCTCCATTTTCCGTGGGGGAGGTTTCACCCCTTCGATCCCCGAGCCGGAGGGAAATTGGCCATGGAGCCCTGGCGGAAAGGGCGATCCTTTCGGTTCTCCCCTCCGATGAAAAATTTCCTTATACCATACGGATCGTCTCAGAGGTTTTGGAATCGAATGGGTCCTCCTCGATGGCTACGGTCTGCGGTGCAACTCTCTCCCTGATGGATGCCGGTGTTCCGATCAAAGCGCCAGTCGCCGGGATTGCCATGGGCCTGATTTTGCAAGGGAACGAAAGCGCCATCCTCTCCGATATCCTTGGGGATGAAGACCATATCGGAGATATGGATTTTAAAGTAGCTGGCACGGCAGAGGGGGTGACCGCGATTCAAATGGATATCAAGATTCGGGGAATCTCCAAGACCATCATGGAACATGTCCTTGAGCAGGCCCGTGAGGGGAGACTCCATATTTTAGGGAAGATGCGAGAGACGATCCCTGAACCGCGGAAAGACCTCTCCCGGCATGCCCCCAGGATTGTTACCCTACAAGTCAAACCCGAGAAGATTCGGGACATCATCGGCCCAGGAGGAAAGACGATTCGGAGCATCGTTGAACAGACAGGGGTGAAGGTCGATGTAGAGGATTCCGGGGCCGTCAAACTGGCATCCCCGAATTTTGAGTCGATCGAAAAAGCCATCGCCATGATCAAGCGTCTTACCCAGGAAGTGGAGGTCGGAGGTTTCTACACGGGAAAAGTCCGGAGGGTCCTCGGTTTTGGAGCGATCGTTGAACTCTTCCCGGGAACAGATGGCCTCATCCATATCTCCCAACTGGCCGAAGGACACGTCAAGGAAGTAACCGATGTCTTGAAGGAAGGAGATGATGTGTTGGTCAAAGTGATCGATATCGATCCCCAGGGTCGGATCCGTTTGAGTCGAAAGGCGGCCTTGAGGGAGAAGCAAAACGGGACAAAGGAGAAGGGATAGAGTATGGGTGCACCGGAATATCGTAAGACCATTCTCAACAATGGGATCAAAGTGATCACAGAAGAGATCCCTTATCTGAAGTCTGTCTCGATTGGCGTTTGGGCGATCTCGGGATCGAGGGATGAGCAGCCTGGTGAAAATGGAATCTCTCACTTCATCGAACATCTTCTTTTTAAGGGAACGGAACGAAGGACGGCCTTTAACATCGCCAAAGAGATCGATTCGGTGGGTGGAACACTGAACGCCTTTACCGGAAGGGAATATACGTGTTTTTACGCCAAGGTGATTGACAAGAATCTCCCCTTGGCCATCGACCTCTTGTCCGATATTTTCCTCCATCCCTTGATGGAACCCAACGATGTGGAAAAGGAGAGAATGGTTATTCTTCAAGAAATCAGGATGGTCGAGGATACTCCGGACGACTATATCCATGACCTCTTCAACCGGGTCTGTTGGGGCGAGCACCCGCTGGGATCTCCGATCTGTGGAACCGTGGACCTGGTTCAATCCTTTACCCGGGACCAGATCTATCAGTTTTTCAAGAAAAGCTATCCTTCTCAATGCATCCTTGTCTGTGCAGCAGGAAACCTTCAGCATCAGGAGGTCGTGGACCAGATTGAAAAGGCCTTTGGCCCTATTCCAAAATCAAACCTGCCGAAGGAGCGGTCAAGACCTGATTCGATTTCAACGACCAATGTCTGGAAGAGAGACCTCGAGCAGGTCCACATCTGCCTCGGCACAAGGGGGCTCCCCTACAACCATTCTCTTCGGTTCGCTTCGTACATTCTCAATACGGTCTTAGGAGGAGGCATGAGTTCCAGGCTCTTCCAGGAGATCCGTGAGAACCGGGGATTGGCCTATTCTGTTTACTCCTATCTTCCCGCCTATATGGATACGGGACTGTTCGTGGTCTATGCCGGAACGAGTGAAGGTTCCTATCAGGAGGTGATTGAACTCATCCTGAAGGAATTCAAACGGCTTAAGAGCGATCCCTTTAAGAATGGGGAACTGGAAACGGCCAAAGAGCACCTGAAAGGGAATCTCCTCCTCAGTCTTGAAAGCTCGGATAGCCTCATGACCCGGCTCGCAAAGAATGAGATCTACTTTGATGCTTACCTCCCGGTGGAACAAATCCTGGCCGGTATCGAAGGAGTGAAAGAAGAGGAAGTCCGGTTTTTGGCAAACGAGCTTTTCGACCAGCGATACTTCTGTTTAACCATGCTGGGTCCGATGGATGGGGAGGGTATGTCAAGGAACCCGATGGATTCATGGAAAGAGTAACCGTTCAAATCAAACGACTGAAAAGACAGGGGATGACACCCCTCCCGCAATACATGACCCAGGGGTCCTCCGGGATGGACCTCTTTGCGTGCTTGGAGAAGGAGGTCACCCTTGCCCCTGGAGATAGGGAACTGATTCCTACCGGGATTTCTGTGGCAATTCCGGAAGGGTTCGAAGGCCAAGTAAGACCCCGAAGTGGGCTCGCCATCCGGAATGGAATCGGTGTAGTGAACGGACCAGGGACCATCGATGCCGATTACCGTGGCGAGATTGGCGTTGCCCTCATTAATTACGGATTAGAGCCTTTCACGATCCGGAACGGAGATCGAATTGCCCAGATGGTGATCTCCCGTGTCTATCGGGCCGTCCTGGAAGAAGTGGATCATCTTCCCTCCACCCAGCGACAGGATGGAGGGTTTGGCCATACCGGCCGATAGAAAGGATTTAGAACAGTAGGGGGATCCATTCGAGCAGAGGTTTTCTATCCCTCTGCTTTTTATTTCCCGCGACATCGGGTGAAACGATGTTGGACCAATTTCTCCATTACCTCACCGTTGAAAGAGGCCTTTCCGATAATACACTTGAGGCTTACCGTCACGACCTGGGCCGATTTTTAAATCATCTCCGGGAAAAGGGGATCCAGGATATTTCGGAGGTCGATAAAGTGAACCTGCGCTCTTTTCTTCTCAGTTTGAGACGGCAGGGGCTTTCCACCCGGACCCTCGCAAGAAACCAGGTCGCGCTTCGGACTTTCTTCCGTTTCCTGGTTTTCGAAGGAATCTTAGAAGCCAATCCCGCTGAGGAGCTGGATTCCCCCAAGATGGTCAAGACCCTTCCCGAAATCTTGACCCCAAAGGAAGTCGAACAGTTGCTGGAGCAGCCTGATTTGAAGACACCTCTTGGCACCCGGGACCGCGCCATGCTCGAGATACTCTATGCAACGGGGATGAGAGTTTCGGAATTGGTCCGGCTCCCGTTGAATCAAGTCAACCTTGAGGCGGGTTACGCTTTGATCTATGGAAAGGGATCGAAGGAGAGAGTCGTTCCCCTGGGGAGTGAAGCGATTCAATGGGTTAGTCTTTACCTCCAAGCAGTTCGGGGAAGTCTGTTAGAAGGAAAGGAGAACTCTCTCCTCTTCGTCGGACGCTCCGGAAAAGGGATGAGCCGGCAGTGGTTCTGGAAAAGCCTCAAAGACTATGGTCGGAAGGCCGGAATCAAGAAAAGGATGACCCCCCACCTTTTGCGGCATTCGTTTGCCAGTCATCTCTTAGAACGGGGAGCGGATCTTCGTTCGG
>DATIGG010000606.1:0-6078 GCA_035454825.1 Thermodesulfobacteriota bacterium
AAGCCGGTATTGCCTTTAGCAATGCATCTGTTGCTCTTGTCCACGGCATGTCGAGACCCATCGGCGCCTATTTTCATGTGCCACATGGAGCTTCGAATGCAGCTCTTTTGGGGGTCGTAACAGAATTCAGCTTAATTGGAAATCCGGCTCGATATGCCCATATCGCCAAGGCCATGGGCGAAAATGTTGCAGGCCGATCCGATTCGGAAGCAGCCCTGTTGGCAGCTAAAGCGATAAAGGAATTGATTAAAGATATTAAAATTCCTTCGCTGAAAGAGTTGGGGGTGGAGAAGGAGAAGTTGGAGCAGTTGGCCCCCAAGATGGCAGACGATGCGATTGCCAGCGGGAGCCCGGGGAACAATCCCCGTCAGGCGACGAAGGAAGAGATCATCGAGCTTTATGGAAAGGCGTATGAGGGCTGAGGTGGACTGGTGCAGCTACCATGCAAAAAATCAACCCTTCGGCTTTCCGGTTTGAGGATCGGAGAGTTTGCTCAGGGTTGATCCTGAGCGTGCACCCATATGCCCATTCGAAAGAGCCGGGTTTGGGCGCAGTCGAAGGATCAATTCAAGGAATCACAGAAAGGAGGTTAAATAATGACAATCAAGAAAGTGAAGAATTACATTAATGGAGAGTGGGTCGAGTCTAAAACGAAAGAGTATGGGGATGTCTGGTGTCCGGCCACAGGAGAGAAGATAGGAGAGGTCCCTTTCTCCACGGCTGAGGACATTGACAATGCGGTCCAGGCAGCAAAGAAGGCCTACTGGGACTGGCGATGCACGCCTCCCTTGACCCGGGCCAGGTATCTGTTTAAATTGAAGGATCTTTTTGAAAATAGCTTTGAGGACATTTCCCGCACGCTGGTGACCGAAGAAGGAAAGACCCTGGATGAATCCCGGGGTGAGGTACGGAGGATGATTGAGAATGTGGAGCATGCAACGGGTGTGACCACCATGATGACGGGTTACAATTTAGAGGATATTGCACAGGGGATTGATTGCACGGCAGAGCGCCAACCCATGGGGGTCTTCGGAGTGATTGCTCCTTTCAATTTCCCAGCGATGGTGCCCTGGTGGTTCCTTCCTTATGCGGTGGTGGCGGGAAATACCTATCTTGTGAAACCCTCGGAACAGGTTCCCATGACCCAGACACGGATCTTTGAGGTCATCGACGAATGTGGTTTCCCGGAAGGTGTGGTCAACATGGTTCATGGAGCAAAGGATGCGGTCAACGGAATGCTTTACCATCCGGATATCAAGGGAATGTCTTTCGTAGGCCAGAGCGCGACCGCTCGTTATATTTACAAGGCTTGCGGCGAGACCGGAAAACGGGTTCAGGCTTTAGGCGGAGCAAAGAACTTTGTATTGGTGATGGCCGATGCGGAGTTAGACCGTAGCATGCCTTCGATGATCACCTCTTTCTATGGATGCGCTGGAGAACGATGTCTCTCTGGTTCGGTCCTGGTTCCCGTGGGTGATGTTTATAAGGATTTGAAAGAGAAGTTTGTGGCCGCAGCCAAGGCCCTGAAGGTTGGCAATGGCCTGCAGGAAGGGATCCAGATGGGACCTGTGGTCTCGAAGAAACACATGGAGAAAGTCCTGGGGTATATTGAGAAGGGGATCAAGGAAGGGGCGAAGCTGATTCTGGATGGCCGAAAGATCAAGGTGGAGGGTCATCCCAATGGGTTCTACATTGGTCCCACGGTCTTCGACGAGGTGGATCCGGGGATGACGATAGCCAGGGAGGAGATCTTTGGCCCCGTGGTCTCGATCGTGCGCGTTAAGAATTTGGACGAAGGATTGAAGCTGCTGGAGAACAGTGAATATGGGAATGCCTCCTGTCTTTATACAACCAACGGGAAGACGGCCCGGGAGTTCAAGTACCGAGCGACGGCGAGCATGCTGGGGATCAACTTGGGGATTGCAGCGCCGATGTCTTTCTTTCCCTTTGGCGGGACGCGGGGATCTCTCTTTGGTGACATCAAGGGGCATGGAAGGGAGGTCTTCCAGTTTTTTACCGATACGAAAGTCGTCATTCAACGGTGGACGTAGGCTGATAACTCAAGGGGCAGAGCGCAAAGCGCATAGCGCTTTAGGTCAGTGTTCCTCCCTTTGAAAACTCCCTTGCTTTGTCTCTTAACGCCATGCGCTATGCGCTATGCGATTTTCTAAGTAAAGGAGGACCTAAGATGGCCCTTACCACTTTTGGAGCAATCATGGGGTTTGCTGCAGAAATAGTTGGACAGACGGAAGAGACCTATAAAGCCCTGGCCCAGAAGGCCAAGGAATCAGCCCTCAAGGAGACCCTGCAAATCTTATTGGGAGATGAGAAGAAAAATCGCTCCCTGATGGAGAAGACACGGCGAGAGAACGTAACCGAGATGATCCTCGAACCCATCACAGGACTCCGGCAAGAAGATTATGAAGTGAGCCTGACGGTTCAGGATCGGATGGGAGATGCTGACCTGCTGAAGGCCGCTCTGCTCCTTGAGGAGAGAGAAAAGAAGTTCTTTCAAGATGCGTCGTCGAAAGTCTCCCTTCCTGAGGTGGCCAGGATATTTCGGAAGATCGTTCAGAAGAAGGAAGATAACATTGCCAAACTTCAGAGTCTCGGAATGAATCAAATTTTAAAGAATTCCTGATGTTTTAAATTGAAAGGAGGAGAACCCATGGCACCCAAAATTGAGATGCCCCACCCTGAGCATGAACAACACCTCTGTTTCCTCGAGAATATTGGGTACTTGAAGTCACCGGAGCTGCTTGAAATCGGGGTTGACCGGAAAATCGAATTTAAAAGACTCGTCAAGAATCCAAAATTTTTCTGCAAGAAATGTGGTCGGGCTGCAGCCCATCAAAAGAATCTTTGTGAACCGGAAAAGTTGTAGAACAAGTTGTAGAGCAAATTGATCAGAGGATCCCATTGAAATCCAAAGTGCAGGGGCAGGGTCAAAACGATCCTGCCCCTGTCTGTATGGGATTATCATAATTTTTGCTCCCCTCGTTTTTTTATGAACAGTGAGATTCATTCCCTCGATCAAAAGAGAATGTGGATTTTGCTTGGGGCCATCTTTCTCACCTCCTTCATCCTGATCAGTTTAGAAATCACTTTCTCACGGCTCCTTTCTGTCCTGCTTTCTTACCATTATGTATTCATTGTTTTATCCTTAGCCCTGTTGGGGCTCGGTGCAGGAGGTATTTTTGTTCATCTCTTTCGATCTCGGACTTTGAGAGGGGAAGACCCTTTCGGTGTGTTAGCCCTCTCGACCTCTTTTTTCTCTATGTTCATCCCTTTTTCTGTGATCATGCTCATCCAGACCGGAGAGAATCTGCTTCTCCATGGCCTTCTTTTATTTCTTCCTTTTTTCTCTGCCGGTCTCTTTTTTGCAGGAGTCTATGGCCTGTATCCTTCTCTCAGTAGCCTGACCTACGGCGCAGACTTAATAGGTGCAGCCGCCGGCTCTCTCGGCGCCATCCTGGCCCTTGATTTCCTGGGGGGTCTTAGAGTTCACTTTTTTCTTGGGGCGATCGCTTCGGTGGCTGCCCTGGCCCTTGCCATAAATGGAAAGGGAAGGAAGGGGAGAATAGCTGCTCTCTTCAGTTTGATCGGAACTACTCTGCTCCTTGGGACAAATCTGATAGGGCTTTATCGACCTGATATGCCTATTGGAAAACATCCGAACAAGGAGATCCATGAGGCCCTCTCAGAGTCCTCCTTGAAGGGAAGGATCATCGAGACACAGTGGACCGCTTTTGGCCGGACGGATCTGGTGAAATATGGCGAGGACCCTGGGCACATGGACCTCTATCTTGATGGAACGGCTGGATCGCCGATGTACCGATTTAACGGTGACCCAAGCCGTCCGGACCCTCCCGTTCAGGCCCTGAAAACAACATTTCCGGGATATTTTCCATTCCTCCATTTGAATGAAAGTGAGAAGAATCATGGTCTCATCATAGGGCCGGGAGGAGGCCGGGATGTCCTGCTGGCCTTGATGGGTGGGATCCGGAAGATCACGGCCGTCGAAGTAAACAGGGATCTGGTTGAGATGGTCCGTCGCTTCTCGATTTACAACGGTGGAATTTATACGGCTTTCCCCAATGTAAAAATCGTTATTGATGAGGGGCGACACTTCCTCAGGCGACAAAAAGAGAGATATGACATGATCCTTCTGAGCCTCCCTGTGACCAACACCAGCCGAAGCCTGGAAGGTTTTTCCCTAACGGAGAATTACCTGCTTACCAAAGATTCGATCATCAACTATCTGGATCACCTGACTGATGCCGGATGCCTGGTCGTGGTCGGACATAACGATGCCGAGATCTTGAAACTTCTTTCCATCACTCTGGCTGCCCTGAGTGTCCAGGGCGTTGATCACAGAGCCGCGATGAATCAGATTTACATCACGGCTTCAAAGGGTTTGTATAACTACCTTGTCTTTGTCCTGAAAAAGAAGGCATTCGAACCCGGAGACTCCCTTCTCAGGTATGAGGCAATGCTTCAACTGGGATTAGATCCTCTGTCGTCTTACTTTCCGTATATTGGAGAGGGGAAAGGGCTCAATCCGGCATTGATCTCCCTGAGTCAGGGAAGGATGACTATCGATCAACTGGAAAAGAGGGTTGAAAAAAGCGGGTATGATATTCGCCCGGTTACAGATGACAGTCCCTTTTTCTATAAGATCGAAGGAGGGATACCCAAACCGGTTTCTCTCGCCTTTTGGTCGTCCGTTATTCTCCTCTTCGTGGTTACAGGAAGTCCTCTTCTTTTTTGGAAGGGAGAGATGACAAGGGTTAGGAAACCCATGGCTCTGTTTACCATGCTGGGCGTGGCCTTCATGGTAATCGAGATCTCCTTGATCCAGAGGTTTGTGCTTTTTCTCGGTCAGCCTGTCATTTCCATGGCCATTCTTTTGTTCTCCCTTCTTGGAGGAGCAGGACTGGGCAGCGTGTGGAGTGGTCGGCTTGTTCGGGATAAGATCAGCAGAAGGATTGCTACCGCCTCATTGACAGTTGGGGTGATGATTCTCTGTTACTTATTTTTGCTTCCCTTTATCTTCGAACAATTGTTAGGGTTAAGTCTTCTGATCCGTTTACTTGTGACGGTTTTGATGCTCGGCCCTTTAGGCTTTTTGATGGGTTTTCCTTTCCCGTTGGGCCTCCGGTATCTGAAAGAGACCGGAATGGGAAACGCCATCCCCTGGATGTGGGGCATTAATGGGGTCAGTTCCGTGTTCGGGTCGGTAATCACCGTCGTTGTGGCTATCAGCTTTGGATTTACAGGCGCCCTCTTGATCAGTGTGGGTTGCTACCTGGTTATCTTTTTATTATTTTTAAAATCTTAATAAGGGGTTGCCGGTTCGTTGGGGTCGTTGTAATCCAAAAGTGGATATGATAGAATAGGCCACAATATTTTTCCTTCCATCCTCTGCTTAAAGGCAAAGATCTTTTACCTTCTTTTCTGATGGGGAGAAAAAGAATAAACAGGAGAATTAAATGAACGTCAGTAAAGCTCTGGTCTGGCCTAAGCGTCTCCATTGGGAAAAATATTTTCGTCCCCAAACGATTCCCGAAGCCCTTCGTCTTTTGGAGAAATATAAAGGGTCTGCAAGGGTCATTGCCGGGGGAACGGATCTTCTGCTCCAGATCAGAAACGGAGACTTGGAACCAAAGGCTCTGGTCGATATCACCCGCATTCCTGGTTTGGATAGGGTCCGCTTGGAAGGGGGAAGGATCAAGATTGGAGGCGTGGTCACCCACACCCAGGTCGTCCAGTCTCGCCTGATTGAGGAAAGAGCCATGGGCCTGAAAGAAGGGGCTTCCTGGCTTGGATCTCCTCAGATCAGAAATATCGGGACCCTCAGTGGAAATATTGTGAGCGGGCAGCCAGGCGCGGATACAACGATTCCTTTGCTCGCTTTGAATGCGGAAGTGAAGGTCGTGAACAAGAAGGGAGAGAGGACCATTCCCCTTCATGAATTTTTCATCGATACAGGTAAAACAGCCGTCGATAGTTCCCGGGAAATCCTGATAGAGATTTCCTTTCCTGCATTGAAAAAGGGGGAAACAAGCATCTCCCTTC